>CAZFAP010000022.1:0-38420 GCA_964516325.1 uncultured Verrucomicrobiota bacterium | reverse complement strand
GAGAAGGTCGCTCGATACAATGTCTTGCTGATGGTGAGCCTTGAGTGAGCGCGGCAGGCGACCCGTGGAGATCATGCTGTAATTCTGTCCAGAGAGTACGTCAGTCGAAAGGATACGCTACGGAATTTACGATCGGAGCACTCAATCGGGCTGGGCAGGGCATTCGGAGGAGAAGATGACACGGCAAGGGAAGTTGCTCATCAACGGAGAATGGGTGGAGGCGCGGGAAAAGGCCGGCATCCGCGACCCCTACAATGGGCGGCTCATCGGCAGCGTTTGTCGCGCCGGTGAAAAGGAAATGGAAGCGGCGATTGCCGCGGCTGCGGCTGCGTTTGAGATGACGAGGAGGCTTCAAGCATACGAAAGGTCAGACATTCTTGTCAGAATTGTCCGAGGGTTGGAGGAGGCGCGGCAGGAACTTATCGAGACCATCGTCGCGGAAGCCGGAAAGCCAATCACGTATGCGGAGGGGGAAGTGGACCGCTGCATTCTGACCTTCTCCATCGCGGGGGAAGAAGCAAAGCGCATCGGCGGAGAGGTTATCCCTCTGGACATTACAGCCGCGGCAGCGGGAAGAACTGGCATAACGAGGCGGTTTCCTCTTGGGCCAATCGCGGTCATCACCCCGTTCAATTTCCCTCTGAATCTCGTGGCGCACAAGGTGGCGCCGGCGCTTGCCGCCGGAAATACGGTCGTCGTTCGCCCTGCCTCGCAAACCCCATTTTCTTCTCTCATCCTCGGACGCATCTGCATGGAGGCGGGCGTTCCAAGAGGGGCGATCAATGTCACGCCGTCGTCGGTGGAAGTGGCACAGAGGCTCTTAACCGATGAGCGAATCAAGAAAATCAGCTTCACGGGGAGCGATGAAGTTGGCTGGCGATTGAAGAACAGGTGCGGCAAGAAGAAAATCACGCTGGAGCTGGGCGGAAACGCGGCGGTAATCGTCCACAGCGATTGCGACCTCGATTTCGCTGCCGAAAGAACCGCCATCGGGAGCTTTGCCTACGCGGGGCAGATATGCATTTCCGTCCAGAGGATTTACGTGGAGGAGGCAATCTTCCCCGCATTCAAAAAGCGGTTTCTCAAAGCAATCAAAGAAAAAGTCGGGGTCGGCGACCCGCGAAAGCGGAGCACTGTGGCGGGGCCGATGATTGATTCCGCCTCCGCAGACAGGGTCATGGAATGGATTCAAGAGGCGAGAGACGGTGGAGCCAAGTCGCTCTGCGGCGGAAAACGAAGAGGAAATGTGATCGAACCGACGGTGCTGACCGAGGTTGACCCGCGAATGAAGATCAGTTGCCGCGAAGCATTCGGCCCCGTCGTGACCCTTGACGCCTACAGCGATTTCGGCGAAGCCCTGAAGCGAGTGAATGATTCCGTCTATGGTCTCCAGGCGGGAGTTTTCACTCGGGACATTCGCCGGATTCACTCCGCCTTCTGCGAACTGGAGGTGGGCGGGGTAATTATAAATGACTATCCCACGTTCCGCGTGGACAACATGCCTTACGGAGGGGTCAAGAACTCCGGCCTGGGACGAGAAGGCGTCAGATATGCTATAGAGGAGATGACGGAGCTGAAGTTGCTGGTGTTGAATATGAGCTGATTGGGAGAGTCTCGGGACCGGGGGCTGCCCGAAGGAGTACGTCGGATTCTCGGCAGTTGAGGAGAGACATTATGAAATTGCCTTTCATCATTGACAACGTCTATGAGCTGCGGGGGGTGAAGTGTCCTTGCGGTTTCTCTCAGCGCGGCCTCCAGCGACCGGAGAACGATGTCGCCACGCTGCACGTGGTGGACATCTCGGAAGACGCCCGGGAGCATTACCACAAGAACATGAGCGAAATCTATTTCGTCCTCGAAGGCGAAGGCGAAATCCTGCTCAACAGCAAGGGCTACCCCGTCAAACCCGGCTCCACCGTGCTGATTAGTCCGGGAACAAGGCACAAGGCGAAAGGGAAACTCAAGGTCATCGTCGTTGTGATTCCTCCGTTCGACCCACGGGATGAATTCTTCGAGTGAGCGCCGCTGCTCGGTCGGAATGCGAAGAAGCTTGACCCAAGAGGTGCGCCCCATTTTCCCAGACACAACCGCAAAGAAAGCTCATTCCCGAAGCCCAAGACGACGCCATCGCCAGCCCAGCCAACTGCCTTACCGGAAGGACCTCTTCGAGTGGACGTAAAGTCAAACGTCATTGTCAACGCAGCCTGGAACGTGGCGGGGCGGTTCGCCATAATGCTGGTCGGCATGTTCTTGACGCCGTTCATCATCGGGGGCACGGGGGCGAAAGCGGCAGGGATCGTGACACTGATTGTCTATTCCGTTTTGCCCTATCTGGAAATCTTTGCTGGGGGCATCGCTACCTCTGTCGGACGTTATGTGACGTTGCATCAAGCCCGCGGGGAGACTGACGAGGCGAACCGATACTTCAACACGTCCCTTTTTACCCTGGTCGGTCTCTGTGCGGTAGCAAGCTTGCCGATTCTCCTGCTGAGCCTCTATTTTCCTCAGATTTTCAATGTCGAGAAGGGATTGGGGAGCGCAAGCCGGTGGACGATGCTGCTGGCAAGTGTGGGATTCGTCCTCACGGCAATTTCCAGTCCTTTTGGCGTCGGGCTGTATTACAGGCAGAGATTCGACCTGCGAAACGTCTTCGATGTTACAGCTTCGCTCGCCAAGGCAGGGACAGTTGTCCTGCTTTTCTCTTTTGTTCAACCAAGTGTAGTCTATGTCGGCGTCGGGATGGTGGTCGCCGCATCCATCCAGGCTCTGGTCAACGTCGTGACCGCTTATCGAATGGTGCCCGGGCTGCAAACCTCGTCCCGACTCTTCTCACGGGACAAGCTGAGGGATGTCTCTGAGTTCAGCTTCTATCTTGTGGTCTCGCGTGTCAGCATGCTTCTGTTAGTGAGCACGGACAACATTTTGATTAACTGGCTCTACGGACAGGCGGCGGTTACAACCTACAACCTGGGCGCCGTCTGGTTTCTGCAACTGAGAGGATTTGTCATGGCGGCCGCGTTCGTGCTGGGGCCCCTCGTTACGATTCTTGATGCGACCTCTCAGTACGACCGGATCCGCGCTGTATTCCTGCGCGGAACCCGGCTAATGGTGCTTATCCTGTGCCCGATCGTCGTCTTCTTCTGCGCCCTGGGCAAGCCCTTCATGCACGCCTGGATGCATAGAGCGTATCGGGGGGACCTTCAACCCGCGGTCCACGTGTTATGGACATTGTTGTTGCCGTCGGTGATTACCCTCTCTGTAATGCCCGCGTTCACGATGTTCACGGCAATGGGACGAGTGCGAGCCATGGCCCTTGTTACATTCGCCGTCGCGGTGGCCAACGTGGGCTTCTCCATCTGGCTAGCGAAAGGGGTGGGTCTGGGCATCCTGGGCATCGCCCTGGGTACCATCATCTCTCTCTTTCTGAAGAATACAGCGTTTATCCCCTGGTACATGTGCCGCCTCTGCAATGCAAGGCTCCGGGACTTTTTCCGAGTCTTTCCGGCGCCCATCGTGGCGACATTTCCGGGCGCTGCGTTCGCGATTCTGATCCAGCGGGCAGTCAACATCAACAACTGGTTCGCCATCCTCGGCGTCGGGATGGTTAGTTTCCTCTCTTATTGCGTCGTGGTATATTTGTGGTGCCTCCGGGAGGAAGACAAACGCGAGCTGTTCGCCGTCTGGTCACAAATCCGTAAGGCTTTTTCTCGTGAGCAAAATGTCAAGCGTGACAAAAACGAACGTGGTTCGTGAAGTCGTCGCGAAATCGCTCTGCTGTGGGTGCGGCGTCTGTGCGGGGGTCTGTCCGCAAGGCGCCCTCGAAATGCGATTCAATTCGCGGGGCGAACTGGTCCCGGTTTTGAGCGGCGTTTGCGCCGAGTGCGGACTCTGCCTGAAGGTTTGCCCTGCCCTCGAGCTCGGCGAGCCTCTTCCGCACGCAGACCTTTTTGGTCCCGAGACAGCCGCACGAAAAGACCCTCACGTCGGAACATTCATCGAGGCTTACGTTGGCTATTCCGCCCGTCATCGGGAAAGAGGCGCTTCCGGTGGAATGGTTACGTGGACGCTCGAGGAGCTTTTCCGTCGAGGAAAGATTGACGCGGCGGTATGCGTCGCGCGGTCAGAAAAGTATGAGAGACTTTTCGAGGCGGTTGTTATTTCGAGCCCATCGGAGCTTCTAAGGTGTGCGAGCACAAAGTATTACCCGATAGAGTTTTCGTCAGTACTGAGACAGATCCGAGACAAGGATGGTAGATACGGCATCGTGGCTTTGCCCTGCGCTGTCACGGCAATCCGAAAGGCTCAGCGAGCGCTTCCCGTCCTCCGCAAAAGAATACGCTATGTGTTCGGATTAGTCTGCGGGCATGGCGTGAGCAAACGTTTCACCGACTTCCTTCTCGCCATGGTTGGACTGAATGAAGGCACCGCGCGACGTGTGAATTACCGATACATGGGATGCTCCCGCACGGCAATCAACTATGCCTTCCGCGCCCAGAGGAAAACCGGGATATGGTCAAGACCGATTTTCTCCGACAGGCTTCTCGGACGGCTCTGGGCTGGGCGATTCTTCGTGCCGAAGGTGTGCGATTTTTGCGATGACCTTTTCGCCCCGTTGGCGGATGCCACTTTCATGGATGCGTGGCTTCCCGAGTATATCGCCGACCCGAGAGGAACTTCGATAGTCGTGGTTCGGCATCCGGAGGTGGCGGAACTTCTTGAAGCATCACGAAAGGACCAGACGAGCCAGCTCCAGCCGATAGTGATCGAGCGCGTCCGCCGCTCTCAATCCGCCGCCCTCACCTACAAGACCGTCCACCTTCCTCTGCGAGTCGCACGAGCAGAAAGAGACGGACTGAGAATTCCCCGGTCGTTTCCGCGCGCGCCGCTCTCTGGCGGGCTGAGGGAAAGGCTTGTTAGAATAAAGCAGATGCCGCGCGAGCGGCTGTCGGTGCTCACGTTCGACCCCAGCGGGCAGGCGCGAAGCTTCTGGGTTGCTATTCTGACCGCCTACCTGCGCGGGCATTGTCTATGGCGTGCGGCGAGAGACCTCGGGTTCCGCGTCGGTGAACGAATCATGCGTGCGAAATCGTGCCGGATGGCAACAAAAGAATGACCAGCAGCAAGAAGCCAGGACGACATTTTCTCCTCGTGGGACACGCGGGCTTTTGGAACCGCGGATGTGAGGCGATTCTCGACTCGACGTTTCGCCTATTGGGCGAACACTTCGAGAAGCCAACATTCACAGTCATAAGTTTCGACTGGGAGAACGACCGGCAGTACGGGAAGAAATGGGAAAACGTGAGGTTTCGCAGGGTTACTCCGGAGAAGTGGCGCTCGCCGTACTGGTACATGAAAACGGCTCGCAGGGTGCTTCATTTGCCATCACGCGATTGGCGAGCCATCCACAGTCACTTGAGAGCAGAATACCAAAGGGCCGATGCGGTTCTCTCCGTCGGCGGAGATAACTATTCGACGGATTACAGTTCCTTCCCAGGATATTACCTGGACATTCTGAGATACGCCCGAGAGCAAGGGAGCAAAGGCGTCGTGTGGGCGGCGACCGTCGGAGTGTTCAAGCACCCTGACGTGTGCCGGAAGGTAGTGGAGGCTCTCAAAGACACCGCGCTCATCACCGCCCGCGAGTCGTTGACCATTGAGTATCTCAGGTCGCTGGGGATAACCGAGAACGTCCGCGCTGTAGCTGACCCGGCGTTCCTCCTGGAGCCGCTCGCGTCGCCAGCCGCCCTATCGCACGGGATTGGAGAGAATCGGGAATGGCTTGGCGTCTCCGCCAGCTCGATGCTCTGGAGATACATCTCCGACGGAAAAGAGTCCGACCGAACCGGCGCTCTCGTGAAATTCATTGATTGGGTAATTGAGCAGTTGGGCGTCTCCGTAGCTCTCGTCCCTCACGTCGTGGACACGCGCCCCATCGCTCGGCTCGATCGAAATGACCATCTTTTCTTTCTCCAGATTCGAGAAAGAATCAAGCACAGAGACAGGACTCTCATTGTTGATCCATCCCTGCGGGCGCGAGAGATGAAACACATCATATCTCGCTGCCGCTTCTTCATGGGTTCGAGGACGCATTCCACCATCGCAGCGCTGTCCAGTCGCGTCCCAACCATATCGCTCTCGTACAGCATGAAATCGCGCGGGATTAACCGAGACGTCCTGGGAAATGAGGACTTTGTGATTCCGGTCGGTGAGCTTTGTTTTGACACTATGCAGAGAGTTTTTCGCCGCTTGATTGAGCGAGAAGAGGAAATCAGGGCGGTTTTGCGGGAGAGAATCCCGAAGGTCAAAGAGATGGCCAGAAAAAATGCGGCATACCTGGCCGAATTGCTTGGCGACGAAGCGATTGAGAAGTCGTCCGGAAGCCATGAAAACTGAAAACGCCGAAGAACCTCTGGTGGCGGTCGTAATTCCCGCGTACAATCGGGAAAAGTGCGTCGGGGAGGCGATCGAATCCGTTCTCGCCCAGAAGACGGACTTCCCCTACGAGATCATCGTCGTGGACGACGGCTCCACGGACCGAACGGCCGAAGTCGCACGCTCGTACGGTCATCCGGTTCGCGTCATCTGCAAGCCGAACGGCGGCCCCGGCAGCGCCCGAAACGCCGGGGTGCTGGCTGCCCGAGCTCCTCTCATCGCGTTTCTGGATTCCGACGATTTGATATTGCCGGGAAGGCTCGCTCGACAGGCGGAGTATCTGCAGGCTCACCCGGAGGTGATTCTGACCCTCGGCGATCTGGTTCTCGACGCGAGCCCGGGCGAGAGCTACCTGAAAAGCCATAACCTGCCGTTTGAATCCGGCCAGTGGTTCACAGTGGATGAACCGTACCGGCGCCTCCTGACGGAGACGAATTTCGTGCCGAATCCGACGACCATGCTCCGAAAAGAGCACTATGTCAAAGCGGGGATGATGGACGAATCGCTGCGAGGTCCCGAGGACTGGGACTTGTGGTCGAGGATGGCTCTGCGAGGCAAGTTCGCGTATTGCTGCGTTCCCTTCGCAAGGCAGAGGAGAAGCCTCGGAGACAATTTGATGTCCTCGTCTTATATCCTCACGGATATGGCTGCTGCGCTCCATGGAATGCTTTTCCGTGACCGCATCCTGACCCAACACGAGAAAGAAAAGTCGCTTGCTTGGTATCGCAAGCTGTTGCGGCAGCGGCTCCGGTATGACCTTCTGGAGCGCGGGCGCCGCCAGATGCTCAGGGACTTGAGAGAAATGGGGGGCTGGTTTGGGCCGTGGTATTTCCTGAAATGGTGGGCGATAAGTCTGCTACCGCGTCGAGTGGCAAGATTCGTGAGTCGGCTTCGGGCGAGGGGGCGTATGCCAACAAGCATGTGACTCTCGACCCTGAGAGCGCGGGATTGCGACCCTCTGCCTCCGCATTTACCCAGAGGAGGAGATCGGGAGTTATCGCGTGCTTGTCTTCCTGGCGGGCAATGGTCTGAAATTTGAGCACTGTCCAAAATGTGCGGAATTGTAGCGGTTCTGAAATTCGACAAGGACGATGAGGTCAATCCAGCAACGCTAAAGGCGATGACCGACGTCTTGCGCCATCGCGGCCCCGACGACGATGGGTTTTATACATCAAGCAACGTGGGCCTGGGATTTCGAAGGCTGAGCATCATTGACCTCGCAGGCGGACAGCAGCCGATGTCCAACGAGGACGGCTCTCTCTGGATCGTCTTCAACGGCGAGATATACAACTTCCTCCCCCTGCGGGAAGAGCTTATAAAAAGAGGACACAAATTCACGACGAGGTCCGACACGGAGTCCATTCTCCACGCCTACGAGGAATGGGGAGAGGAATGCCTGCAAAGGTTCAATGGCATGTTCGCCTTCACAATCTGGGATAAGAGAAACCGCAACCTCTTCGCCGCGAGAGACCGGCTGGGAGTCAAGCCCCTCGACTATTATATTGACGACAAAGTGATGGTCATCTGCTCGGAGTTGAAGTCTCTCCTGCAATGCCCGGGGCTGGACCTGTCCGTGGATTACAATGCCATTGACCAGTTCTTTACCTATGGCGTGATCCCCGCTCCAAGAACCATCTACCGCAAAGCCAGAAAGCTTCCACCAGCGCACTACTTGATCTGGCAAAACGGGAATCTTCGCGTTCATCGCTACTGGCAAATCCATCCCCCGGAGCCGTCCGCCTTTTCCGAGGACGACTGCCTCGACCGTCTCGACGAGCTCCTGTCGGATTCCGTGAAGATCAGGCTCATCAGCGACGTTCCCTTGGGCGCTTTTCTCAGTGGCGGAATTGACTCAAGCATGATCGTCGCTCTGATGAGCAAGGCCTCGCGGCGCCCCGTCAAGACCTTCTCCGTGGGCTTTGAGAAGGAGAAATTTGACGAGAGGAAATACGCTCGGATAGTCGCGCAGCGCTGCGAGACCGAGCACAAGGAGTACATGGCAAGGTACAACATCGCCGAGGATGCGCCGAAAATAATGGCCAATTTCGACGAGCCCTTCTTTGACTCATCGGCGATTCCGACGTACTACGTCTCGAAGATCGCGCGGCAGCACGTGACGGTCTGCCTTTCGGGAGATGCCGGGGATGAGCTTTTTGCGGGATACGACCACTATCCCAGGGCGCTGCGCAACGAGAAAATTGCCGAGAGGATGCCCAAGTCGCTTCGAGAAGCCCTTCGCTCGATAAGCCGCGCGCTGCCTTTCGGTCTGAAGGGAAGGAACACGCTGCACACCTACTCGCTTCAGGGGCCGGAGCTTTACGTGCAGGGCACGGTGGGGCAATCGTTCGACCTGGTCAAGGAGCGCCTCTACTCCGATTCTCTGAAAGACGCGATAGACTTCTCCGTTAGGTATGCAGCGCTGCGGGAACTGTTCCGGCGATATGAGAGGTGCGATCCTCTCTCGAGGATGCTTTTTGCGGACTTGCAGACATACCTTCCGAACGACATCTTGACAAAGGTTGACAGCACGAGCATGCTCAATTCTCTCGAGGCGCGGGAGCCGTACCTCGACTACAGGCTCGTCGAGTTCGTGGCAACCCTTCCCTCGGAACTGAAATACAGAAACGGGGTACGGAAATACCTTCTAAAAAGGCTCGCCGAAAGGTACCTGCCCGACGAGATAATCCACAGACCCAAGAAAGGATTTTCTGTCCCCCTTCACCTCTGGCTGACAAGAGACCTGAGGGAAACGGCTCTCGGCCTCCTCACCTCCCGCCGGTTTCGGGAGAGAGGGCTGTTCAATCCGAAGGTGGTTGACCGCTTCCTCAAGTCCACATTTGACGGGAAAGGACGGTATTATCGAATGGTCTGGCTACTCTTCTGCCTGGAGTTGTGGTTTACGGAAACCGAGAGCCGGATGCACCCGAGCTGAGGATTCGTCGAAGCGAACGAACATTTTCGAGGCAATGAGCACCACAAGCAGCCGACCCAGAATCTGTTTTGTCGTCACGTATTTTCCGAAATACTTTCCGGCAGGGGCGGAGATTCAGACGTACTTCATCGCTCGACACATGCTCTCAAAGGGGTGGTCCGTCCATTTCACCACCGAAGATTGTGGGCAGCCGACGGCAAAGCTCCAAAACGAAGATGGCATCTGGGTGCACAAGGTCAGAAGAACGAGGCTTTTCAACCCGCTGAAGTGCTGGCGCCTCTATCGGAGGCTTCTTCGAATCAACGCCGACATTTACTATCAGAGAGGGGGGTCGGAGCACACATTCGTCGCAGCGCTCGCCGCCAGCAGACCTGGAAAAAGATTCGTCTGGTCCACCTCGTCGAGTCTTGACTGCGAAGGGAACAAGTTCCGGTGGTCGGTTGCAGACGAGAAGGTCAGGGGCGTGAAGCGCCTCATCCTCTGGCTCGACGCCTGGGTCAGGGACGCCTTGATCTCCCGCGGCCGAAAAAAAGCGGAGGTCGTGGTTGTGCAAAGCTCGGGTCAAATGGCTCGCGTGAAACACAAACTCGGTCTGGAGAGCATGGTCATCAAGAGCGGACACGCCGTCCCGCAACCCACAATCAAAAAGGAATCGCCGCCGCTCGTAGTCTGGATCGCCAACATGAAAACGCTGAAACGAGCCGAGCTATTTATCGAGCTTGCGAAGAGATGCAGCGACTTACCGGCGAGGTTTCTTCTCGTCGGTGAATGCGCTGATCCGTCGTACAGGCGGCAGTTGAGGGAGCTTGGACGCGGTGTGAGGAATCTCCAGTTTGCGGGGAGCGTCTCTTTCGACCGAAGCAACGAATTGTTGTCCGCCGCGAGCGTCTTGGTGAACACCAGCACGCGAGAAGGCTTCCCCAACACCTTCGTGCAGGCGTGGCTCAGGGAAACGCCCGTCGTGAGCCTTGTCGTTGACCCGGATGGGATTCTGCAGCGACAGAAGATCGGGATTCCATCAGGAAATTTCGCGCGAATGCTCAAGGATGTTCGCCGCTTGCTGACGGACGAATCGTTCAGAAACGAAATGGGGAAGAGGGCAAGGGCTTACGCAGCAAGAGAGCACGACCTCTCGGACAAGTTGAAACAGTACGCAGACCTTTTCGAGTCGCTCTATTATGAGAGCCGTATGGTTTAACCAGCTTGATTTCGGCTCGCTGTGCAGGACGAGCCGGCTGGAGCTTGCAAGAGCGTTCGCCAGCCTCGGGCACAGCCTGAAAATCGTCGGCCGCTATTGCGGTAACAGGCCGTACCTCGGCGCCCTCAAGCCGCGCCCGTTTCTATTGAAGCAGCTCCTTCCGGATCCCCTCGGAGGAATTCTCTTTCAATTGCAGGCTCTGTTTGTGGCGGTCGGCGAGGTGCTGAAAAGAGCAGACCTGATCCTGGTGGACCACTTCTGCGTTCCGACGATGCTCCCCCTTACCCTCCTCTCTAAGGCCGGTCTGATCCGCACGAGGCTCGTGCTCGATATTAGAAGCTCGCCCGTCGAGACCGTTGGAATCCGCTATACCATATCCCGATGGAGATACAACGTCTCGATATGGTTGGCAAAAGCCTTCTATGACGGAATCACGGTGATTACCGACCTCTATCGGCAAGACATCTCGTCGCGGTTCCGCATCAGAGGCACAAGAATCGGGGTGTGGAGTTCCGGGGTGATGACGGATGTTTTCGATCCCCGAAGGGTTGACACAGCTCAGGTTGAGAGCATAAAATGCAAACTCGGCGTGCAGAAAAAGCTCGCCATCATGTATCATGGTGTGCTGTCCGCGTACAGGGGACTTCAGGAAGTCGTGAAATCCCTGTCGCTGCTGAAAAAGGAAGGGCACGAACCGGTTGCGATTCTCCTGCTCGGCGAGGGGCCGGCAGCAGCGGAAATTGCGTCACTGGCTCGCGCGGAAGGGGTGAAGGATTCGGTGATACAAATCCAGCCTGTTCCTCACGAACAGGTTCCCAAATACCTGAGCGCCTGTGACGCAGGCATACTGCCCTTTCCGAACTGGAAATGGTGGGAGATGAGTTCCCCCTTGAAGCTAATGGAATATCTGGCGATGGAGAAACCGGTCATCCTTACGGACATACCGGCTCACCGAGCCATCATGGGCGATGCCCCATGCGCCTTCTATATTAAGGACAATTCTCCACGAAGCATCGCTCGGGCAATCCGAAGGCTGGCGGATGAAAGAGATGCACTACCAGAAATCGGCAAGCAGGGAAGAGACATCGTCCTCAGAGAGTTCACCTGGGAAAGGCAGGCGGAGAAGCTGCTCGACTACGTTCGGTCGCTTCGCCGCAGAAAGGTGAGATAAATGGCAGGGCTTGCGATTGATTCAGAAGAAAAGCAAGGACTGGCATTCCTCATCCTTCTGGGGTCCCTTGGGGCTGCCGCGATTCTGATTCCCCTGGCCCTCTCCATAGCCGCCGAGAACATCATCATCCTGACGGCCATTCTGGCCCTTGTCGGATTTGTGGTGGTGTTCCCCTTCCCGAAACTGGCCGTGGTCGTCGTGATTATCTTTGCCCAGGTGCAGTATCTCTTTACTACGCCGTATGGGTCTCTGATCAGCTATCCGGTATTCCCGGTCGCGTTCCAGTGGCTTGACGAGGTGGCACTGCTATCCCTTATGGGCAATTTGACTTTGACCAAACTCCTGAAGGGAAAGGAGCAGCGGCTCGAAAGACCTCCCGCTTTTGCGCCCCTGGTGCTGATGTTCCTGGTCGGGGTTTTTTCCGCGAGGATCAACGGCGTTCCTTTGCTGACCGGGTTGATCGGGCAAAGGTACATTTTTCAAATGGTGATTCTCTACCTGGCGATCGTCAATATGAACGTTGGCGAACGATACCTGAGAGGCTTAGTTTATCTTCTTTTGGGGATCGGCGTATTTCAGGCGCTCATGGGGACCATTGAATTTGCCGACAAGTATCGCCTCTACATGGGGGGTAACCACGATATTGTTCAGGGGACATGGGGCGGGGGTTCCGCGAACAACCTCGGGATATTCTTCCTCTGTCTTGCCGCCATCGTTTTGTCCCGGCTGCGTCGGCGGTGGCACGGGCCGACTGCCGTCCTGTTCGGCACGTACGTGATTCTGTTGGTGCTGACCTCGTGCCGTTCCGGTATCGTTCTCGCGCTGCCGGTGTTCGCATTCATTCTCAGAGAGAAATTGAAGAACCCGAAATACTGGATTGCGATTCCTGTTGTCATCATCTTTCTTCTGGGCTGTCTCTCCTTCTATTACAGGAACACCGAATCGGAAGTGGGAAGAGATTTGGGAGCGGACGAATTCGCGTTTCAGATTGTGGGGCGAAGCCGCGCGGTCCCGGTCATGTCTCAAGTTCTTCGCAACTACTCCAGGCTCCCCGCGTTTGGGGCGGGGCCCGGGACGTACCGGACTGCCATGGGGAGCATACACGGTTCCGAGATGTTCATGCAAGTCGAGGCGATGACACGTACGGGAGAAGTCGTGGAGCCGTTTATCTCCGCTTCCTACGCGGTGGTCTGGATGGAGTATGGGGTCGTCGGCCTACTTCTGTTCACCGCGGTGCTTGTGCGGCTGTTCATCTTCGCGTGGCAGAAACAAAGAACTGTCGAAAGCCCGTTCTGGCAGGACTACCTGCGAGCGCTCCAGGCCATCCTGATTGTCTATGCCATTGTCGGAGCGCTCTTCCCTTTGTGGACGCACTTCCTGACAAGTATTTACCTGTGGCTTTTCCCTGCCATCGGCATCAAATACACGGTCGTGGAGAGGCGGGCGGCGGCACAAGCCGCCAGAGCTCCCGCCGAGCCAGAGGTGGAAATTCCCGAGAAACTGCCCGTTTTCGCACACAGGCGCCGGGCCGCGCTCGGTCGCTGATCGGAAGAAGATTGGCCCCACATCTGACACCTGCTTGATGACCATCACGGCATAACCGAATCGGGGGCGCAGAAGTCTGAGAATCCTCTTAGTCAACAAGTTCTATTTCCCGCTGGGGGGAACGGAAAGCCTCTTTTTCCAACTGGAAAGCCTCCTCCGAAAAAAGGGCCACACCGTTCTGACATTTTCCACCCGCGATCCCCGCAACCAGGCAAGCGCCCAGTCTCGCTTCTTCGTCGAGAAAATAGACTACAACCGCCCGGATATCCCGCTACGAAAGAAAGTAATCTTTGGGCTGCGACTGATCTATTCCCTTGACGCGGCGAAAAAAATGGACGCTCTTTTGCAGAGCGAAAGGCCCGACATCGCCCACCTGCACAATTTCTGCCACCAGATTTCGCCGTCAATTCTTCCCGTATTGAGAAAGCGCGGCGTCCCCATTGTCCACACGCTCCACGACCTGAAACTCGCCTGCCCGAATTACTGGATGCTTTCCTCAGACGGAATCTGCGAGAGATGCAAGGGTGGACGCTACTACAATGCCATCCTCCAGCGATGCGTGAAGGACTCTCTATCGTTCAGCGTGCTCAACTGCATTGAAACGTACCTCCACAAAGCCATCAGAATCTATGACATCATTGACCTGCTAATCTCGCCAAGCGAATTCGTCAAAAGCAAACTGATGTCTTTCGGTGTGGATGGACGCCGAATCAGGGTGGCGCCGAATTTCCTGGAGCTGGAGGAGGCGCCGAGTCAGACTCCCGGGAGACATGCCCTTTACTGCGCCAGGCTGATGAAAGAGAAGGGAGTTCTCACGCTGGTCAAAGCGGTCGAGCCGGAGCAGGACATCAGACTTGTTATCGCAGGGTCCGGGCCGGAGGAGGGCTCCATTCGGAGATACATTCGAGAGAAACGCATTGGGAATATCCAGCTTGTCGGGTTTGTGTCCGGCGACGAAAAAACGCGGCTCATGCGGGAGGCTTCTTTCTCCGTGGTCCCTTCTGAATGCTACGAGAACTGTTCCCTCTCGGTTCTCGAAGCGTTCTCGCACGGCAAGCCCGTCGTGGCATCGAGAATTGGCGGAATTCCCGAGCAGGTCAAGCACGGATTCAACGGTCTTTTGTTTGAGCCGGGAAATGTCCGGGACCTCCGCGAGAAAATCCGTTATCTTGTTTCCCATCCGGAGGAAGTGTCCAGAATGGGAACGAACGCCAGGAAGACCGCCGAGAAAGTCTATAGTCCCGAAGTCCACTATCGAAACCTGATGAAAATCTACGACGACGCCATTGCCGCGAACCGCCGCAAGACCGCAAAAAAGGGTCTCTCTGGCCCCGCACGGCACGGAGGTGCACCGTGAGAATTGCCATGGTGGGTTCGCGGGGAATCCCCACGAACTACAGCGGGATTGAGGTCTCTCTCCAAGAGATATGCCCCCGGCTGGTCGAGAGGGGGCACGCCGTATTGGTCTATTGCGCGGCGGACGCTGCCCCGGGCAAGAGCACCTACGCGCACGTCCGGCTCCGAAAGCTCCCCGCCATCTACACCAAGCACCTCGAAACCGCCACCCGAAGCCTCCTCTCCACATTCGAGGAAGTATTTCGCAGCAATGACATCGTGCATTTCCATGCCCTCGGGCCATCTCTCCTTTCGCTTCTTCCGAGGCTCACCGGCAAGGGCACCGTGGCGACCATCCACGGGCTGGACTGGCAGCGCGAGAAGTGGGGGCGGGGCGCCAGAGCCGTCTTGAAGCTTGGGGAATGGGGATCTGTCCATTTCCCGGATGCGACTGTTGTGGTGTCCGAGAGCTTGAAGGAGTATTTCCGACGAAGATACGGCAGAGAAGTCGTGTACATCCCCAACGGCGTTACCGTCCGCCAGCCACAAGAACGGAAATTGTTGGCCTCGCTCGGACTACAAAGCATGCCCTACATCCTCTACGTCTCCCGCCTCATCCCCGGCAAGGGGCTGGACTGTTTGCTCAAAGCCTTTAGCCGGGTGAAAACCGAGCACAAGCTGGTCCTCGCAGGCGACGCCGGCTACGACCGCGGTTACGAAATGCGCCTGAAGCGTCTCGCCACCCGCAACGTCGTCTTCACGGGGTTTGTAACGGGGCGCCTCCTCGAAGAGCTATTCAGCAACGCGGAATTCTATGTGCACCCGGCGCCCATGGAAGGATTCTCCATCTCTCTCCTGGAAGCCATGAGTTATGGGCGCTGCGTTCTGGCAAGCGACATCAGGCCGAACAAGGAAGCCGTCTCGGACAAAGGGTTCTATTTTCGATGTGGCGACGTCGAGGACCTGGGTCGAGCTATCGAGTGGCTGGTCTCGCACGAGGACCTCGCGAAAGCAAAGGGGGAAGAAGCCAGAGAGCACGCCCGTCAGAACTACAGTTGGGAGCGAATTGTTGATAGAATCGAAGCGCTATACGTTGACGTTCTGAGGCGAAAGAAGAAGAAATCCCTATGCACGGTCCCTCGCTCACAGCCGGTGGAGGCTGTCGAATACCCGGACGAAGGACGCGAAGGAGAGCCCCTGTGACCCCACTCATTCTCTGCGTTCTCCGCGTTCTCTGCGGTCGGTCCCTGCCCAGATCGAGGCACAACTTTAATGACGAGGCGTGACGCGAGATTGAGGACATCCCCAGACATGCCGGTTGACGCGGTATTGGCGGTTACGTACGACTGCGATTCCCGCTGCGTGATGTGCAACATCTGGAAAAGCCCGCACGTCGAGCACCTGCCTCCAAAGACGTTCGCCGGACTCCCCGCTTCCCTGAAAACGATCAATATCTCCGGGGGCGAACCTTTTCTTAGAGACGACCTCCCGGAGATTATTTTCCACGTCAAATCGGCTTGCCCCTCTTCCAAGATCATTATCTCAACCAATGCAATGCAGCCCGAGAAAATCGGCTTTACGACGCACGAGATCGTGAAGTGTGACCCCAAGATCGGCATTGGCATTTCCGTGGACGGCGTAGAGAAAATGCACGACGGAATGCGAGGCGTCAAGGGCGCCTTCGAGAAGGCTATGCACACCCTTGAACTCTGTGAAAAAGAGGGGGTGCGCAACATCCGCCTTGCCTTCACGGCGACCTCCCGGAACATTTCGCACCTTGAACGAGTTCTTGACCTGAGCCGCGAAAAGAAGGTGGAGTTTACCTGCGCGATTGCCCAAAACTCAGAGCACTATTTCAAGACCGACTTCAACCTGGGCATTCAGGACGCGCAAGAATTGAAACGCCAATTCAACCGCCTTATTTCTTCTCAACTGGCGGGCTTTCACCCAAAGCGCTGGGCAAGGGCTTACTTCGCCAGGGGGCTTTACGAATTCGCCGCGAACAAGAAGCGAATCCTCGAGTGTCGGGCGGGCAGCGACTTCTTTTTCCTTGACCCGACGGGAGACGTCTATTGCTGCAATGTGCTCCCTGCCGTCATGGGGAACATCGCGGAAACCGATTTCGCGACCCTCTGGACAGGCGCCCGGGCGAACGCCGTTCGGGAACGAGTCGCTCGCTGCCAGGAAGGCTGCTGGATGGTATGCACCGCGCGGACGGTCATCAAGCGGCACCCCTTCTCCGTCGGAGCGTGGATTCTTCGCTCCAAAGTGCTCCGCACCTTCGGGAAGAGAAACTTTCTGACGTGAATCGTTGGAGGACACGATGCGATATTTCGTAACTGGCGGAGCGGGCTTCATCGGGAGGCGCCTCGTGGAGAGGCTTCTTTCCGAAGGGGTGGACGTCGTAGTCTTCGACAATCTGTCCAGTGGCACGGGAGAACATATCGCCGCTCTCTCGACAAACCCGCGCTTCCGATTCGTGCGGGGCGACCTGCTGGACAACGGCAGCCTCACCGAATCCATGGCCGGCTCGGACGTCATATTCCACCTGGCGGCGAATTCCGACATCCGACGTGCAGAAGAGAACCCGGAGATCGAGCTGCATCAGGGCATCATCGCCACCTTCAACGTCCTTCAGGCGATGAGGCAAAACTCTGTTCCCAAGATCGTCTTCAGCTCCAGTTCCACGGTCTATGGCGACACAGGCGGACAAGTGCTGCGGGAGGATTTCGGGCCGCTGATGCCGATTTCCTTTTACGGCGCGAGCAAGCTTTCGGCAGAGGGACTTGTTTGTGCCTTTTGCCACATGTTCGGAATGAAGGCGTGGATTTTCCGGTTCGCGAACATCGTCGGCAGAGGTCTCACCCATAGCGTAACCCTCGATTTTGTACGCAAGCTGCGAAAAAACCCTCGCCAACTCGAAATCCTCGGCGACGGCAAGCAGACCAAAGCGTACCTGCATGTCTCCGAATGCGTCGAGGGGATGCTATGGGCGTTGAGGAACTCCGGGGAGACCGTCAACATTTTCAACCTGTCATCGGAGGACGCCATCACCGTTGACGAAATCGCCAGAATCGTCGTCGAGGAAATGGGACTCAAGGAGGTCGCTTTCACCTACACCGGCGGACGCGGAGGATGGAAAGGAGACGTTCCGCAGGTCCGGCTCAACAGCAAGGCCCTGCGGCGACTCGGTTGGCAGACGAAGATGAACTCCGGGCAGGCGGTCAGGACTGCGGTCCGAGAGCTTCTTTCGGAGCAAGGAGGAATCTGATAGAATGCGGCTCGCTTTGTGTCCGTCCGGCTGGCTATGACCGGTCGGCGTGTCATGCGGAAAACACACCCAAACTCAGGAATACCGGGGGAAACATTGAAGGTTCTTGTCACAGGCATCACAGGTTTCGTCGGAAGCCACATGGCGGATTATCTCCTCTCGAGAGGAGACGTAGAGCTTTTCGGAGCGAAACGGTGGAGCAGCCGTCTGAGAAATATCCGCCACATCCTCGGAAAAGTCAAACTCGTGGATTACGAGATTACGGACTACACGTCCGTCCGCGCCCTCTTGGAAGAAGTTCGACCCGACGCCATTTTTCACTTCGCCGCGCAGAGCTTCGTGTCCCCGGCATGGACCACGCCGAAAGCGACCTTCGAGGTGAACGCCCTGGGCACCTTGAATCTCCTCGAAGCGATGAGGCACCTGGGGATGAATTGCCGAATGCTCATTTCGGGCTCAGCCGAAGAATTCGGCCTGGTTTACGAGCATGAGATACCAATCACCGAAGACAATCCCTTGAGGCCGGTCAATCCCTACGGGGTCAGCAAGGTCGCCCAGGACCTCCTGTGCTACGAGCATTTCAAAAGCTACGGACAGTCAATCATCCGCGTCAGGGCGTTCAATCAGATCGGGCCGCGCAGGGACAGGGTTTTCGCTTGTGCTTCGTTTGCTTACCAGATAGCGATGATCGAGAAGAAGGGCTGGCCGCCCGTCGTGAAAGTCGGAACGCTGACCGCGAGAAGAGATTTCTGCGACGTCAGGGACATGGCAAGGGCGTACTGGCTCGCTCTGGAGAAGGGCGTTCCGGGCGAAGTCTATTGCATCTCCGGCGGACACATTCACACAATCAGGGAACTTCTCGATATTCTCCTGGAGCTTTCGACGGCACGGGGCATCAGGGTCGAGGAGGAGCCGGCTCGTGTCCGGCCAACGGAGCTCCCGCTTCTCATTGCCGATTGCTCGAAGTTCAAAACACTGACGAACTGGGAACCCACGATCCCGTTCCGCCAGACTGTGGCGGACATCCTGGCTTATTGGAGGGAGTTCGTCGAGAAGGAAATGTACTGAGAGACTCCGCTCCGCCTTTCGGAATCAAGGTCAATCCATCCAGCGATGCAAGCAGTCATTCTCGCGGGAGGCCTCGGAACAAGGCTGAGGCCGCTGACAGACAAAATCCCGAAAGTCATGGTGAAAGTCCGAGGAAGAGAGTTCCTCTGGTACGTCATCTCGTGGCTGGGGCGCAATGAGATAGAGGACATAATACTCTGCGCCGGGCGCCTTTCCGAGGAGATGAGCACGCGACTGAATTCGTGGGCCGGCTCGGGAATCAGATTGAGACTGTCGGTGGAGGACCACCCCCTCGGCACCGCCGGGGCGGTCAAAAATGCGCAACCGCTCCTCGACGAAGAGTTCATCCTCCTCAACGGCGACACGTACCTTCCCATCCCTTACGCACAAATTCTCCCGCATTGGGAGAAGATTAAGAACGAGTTCGATTGCCTCCTCGTCGTGTACAACAATCGAGAGAAGATTGCCCCAAATGACACGGTTCTCGACGACGCGGGCGTTGTAGCTGCCTATTCAAAACGAAGCGCCGAGGGAATGCAGTATGTCAACGCCGGGCTTGCGGTCATGAAGAAGAGCGCCTTCGAGAAATTGCCCCGAGGCGAGCTGCAGTCGCTGGAGGAGGATGTTTTCCCGGAGCTGATTCGCAGGCGGAAGATGGCGGCGCTGGTTACCAGCACAAGATATTATGATATAGGGACACCCGAGCGCCTCAAAGCGTTCGAGGAATACGTTGCTCTGCATCCCGAGATGCTCGGGGGCAGAATATGAGCCACGTTCACCACCCAAAGCGTTGGTTAGCCCGGGATTGACGGAGGCGAAGCCCTCTCTGGGCACAGGAAGTGGGGACGAGCCAACGATGAACTTACTACGGCGGCTGGCTGACAACACAAGCCCCGATAGCTTTGCCTCTGTCCTCCGACGGAGACGTTTTCGCCTTTTCCGGAAATTCATTTCAGAGGCCAACAAAAAGCCGCTGAGGGTGCTTGACGTAGGAGGCACTCTCAACTTCTGGAAAGGGATGGATTTTCTCGGACAACGGAACGAGATCGAGCTGACCCTCCTCAACCTATTCAAAACCGAAAGCCGCTGTCCCCGCGTTACCTGCGTCGTGGGGGACGCGAGGAACATGACGGAGTTCCACGATCGCCAGTTCGACGTCGTCTTCTCAAATTCCGTGATCGAGCACGTGGGGGACCTCGCCGACCAGAAAAAGATGGCGCAGGAAATCAGGCGTGTCGGCGGCGGCTATTTCGTGCAGACCCCGAACCTCTATTTCCCCGTCGAGCCGCATTTCCTCTTCCCCTTTTTCCAGTTCTTCCCCGTGGGGCTGAAGGCATTTCTGCTCCGGCACTTCCGAGTTGGCTGGCACGGACCGTACAAGACCATCGAGAAAGCCAGAAAGGTAGCCTCCTCGGTCAGACTGCTCAAAAAATCCGAACTGGCACGACTCTTCCCCGACGGGAAGATACGGGAGGAAAGGTTTCTGGGACTGGTGAAGTCGTTCATCGTTTACAGGCCTCATGCCTCGGCGACGCTCACAAATCCTCGCCCTCTCACCGCACCTCAAAGTGCTGCCCCTGCTGGAGGGCGCAAAGCGAGCCAACCACTTGAACGCTCTTCCACGCGCCTTACTAACCGCGACAGGAGACCCGGATCATGCGCATCGCCATGATCGGACAAAAGGGAATCCCTGTCACCATCGGCGGGCCGGAGAGCTACGTTCGGGAAATCTCCACTCGCCTTGTGCAGAGGGGACACCGCGTTACCGTCTATTGCCGCCCTTATATTCTCACCCGATGGGCTCGATTTCTCACGCAAGAAGAGAGAGACTCCGTGCGGCAGAGGAAATATCGAGGCGTGGACATCAAGGTTCTCCCGACGCTCCCCACGAAGCGGCTCGACACCATTACCCACAGCCTCGTGTCCTCAATCCATTCGACTTTCAGCGACTTCGACGTGATTCATTACCAGACCATTGGCGCCTCCCTCCCGGCATTCATTCCACGTTTGGCGACCCGCTCGAGAATTGTCGTGTCCGTCCTCGCTCTCGATTGGCAGAGAGCAAAATGGGGGGTCGAAGCGAAGACCATCCTCCGCCTCAGCGAGAAGGCTTCGGTCAAAATCCCGCACGTCACCCACGTCATTTCCCGCGAGTTGAAGAGATATTTCGAGTCGCGGTACCCTCGGCAAGTCGTTTACATCCCGACCGGCGTAGAAATACGTCAACGAAAGCCGATTAATCTGACGCGAAAATATGGTATAGAAAAGGAAGGATACGTCCTTTTTCTGTCGCGCCTTGTGCCGGAGAAAGGCGCCCAGTATCTGATAGACGCGTACAAGGGCTTGAAAACCGACCTGAAGCTGGTTATCGCCGGAAGCTCTCTGTATGAACCGCGATATGTCAGCGAGCTTCGGGCGAGCGCGGGACCAGGTGTGATTTTCACGGGCTTCGTCCCGGAGGAAGAGATGGCGGAACTCTTTTCCAACGCCTACTTGTACGTTCTCCCTTCGGAGACGGAAGGCTTGCCGCACACTGTCTTGCAGGCTCTCAGCTACGGGCGATGCGTCGTCGCCAGCGATATCGAAGCCAACAGGGAAGCTCTTGGCGATTGCGGCTTCACGTTCACGAGCAGGTCGAGCGATAGTCTGAGAGAGATTTCAGCGCACCTGATAGCACACCCGGAGATCGTCGCGGCGGAGGAGGAAAAGGGCATCGCCAGAGTACAGAAGGAATACACATGGGATTCGGTAGTGGATAGGTTCGAGCAAATTTACCATAACCCAACGCAGGAGGGGGACATTTCGTCATGATAGGCACCAGACATTACGAGAAGATATTGACTCTCCCCGCGTACAACTCGTGCCGCAGGACGCTGTCGCTGCTGGCTCTTCTGCTTGGCGTTCTACCCGTTGCGGTCTATGTCCTCGTCATCTTCCTTGCAGCCTCGCCCGCAGGGGAAGGACCCCGAATTGAGCAGACCGGCGCCATCGTCCTGACCATCTTCCTTGCCATCATCACTCTGATCTGCCCTCTGACCGCCGCCGTGGTCAACAAGGTCTTTGTGGATAGGCGCATCGGCAGACCGCCCTACCGGTTCGTTCATGGAGCGGGCGAGGAGGTGGAGGAAGAAACGGCGGAACAGGAAGAAGAGACCATCGCGAAGCCCTTCGAGCCGCAGTTCGCCTCCATGTCGGCCATCCTGTTCGCCATCAGCGACGCCACAGCTCTATTCGGCTTGGTCCTCGGCATGTTGGGAAGAGGCTACGGCTACGCCATACCATTCTTCGCGTTCTCACTCATTCTCACAACGATTATCTACGTCATGCTCAAGAATCAGTTGTTCAGCCTCCTCTCCCACCATTTCGACCTCATCGAGGGCGGCGGGAAGGTTAAGCTGGCCGAATAGCTGGCGCGGCGATCGCTGCCACAGTGTGCTGCTGACGTAGGACCCGAACGTCCCAGTTGGACCGAAGAAGCCAACCCTGACTAAGAACCCTACAGGGGGCCCCGCTGCATCATGAGTGACGAGTCTCGCATGTCCGAATACCGAGAGCGTATGAGCATTCAGGACAAATGGATTTTTCTCAACCACGCCGGGGTGTCGCCGATTCCCAAGCCAGCGAGGGACGCGATGACCGCGTTTCTCGACGACCTTTGCGAAAACGCGATGGCAAACCGAGCCGTGTGGCACCAGCAAATGCGAAAGGCTCGCAACCTCGCCGCGGACATTCTCCATTGCTCTCCAAGCGAGATCGCTTTTATTAAGAATACTTCCGCGGGTGTCAGCATTGTTGCCAACGGGTTGAACCTCTCGCCCGGGGACAGTGTTGTAACCACCGATATCGAATTTCCGGCGAACATCTATCCCTGGATGCGACTTTCGAGCAAAGGCGTCAATCTGAAGCTCGTGCCGAACAAAGCCGGCCGCGTCCCATTCGAGGACATTGCGGCTGCCTCTGACGAGAACACAAAAGTCGTCGCCCTCAGCTCCGTCGAGTTCAGCACTGGTTTTCGTCACGACCTCAAGAGAGTCGGCGAGTTTTGTCGGGAGAACGGCATACTCTTCTTTGTGGACGGCATACAGAGCATCGGGGCTTTGGAACTCAACGTCAAGGAATGCTCCATATCTGCACTTTCAGCGGATTCCCACAAATGGCTGCTCGGTCCGGAAGGAGCGGGAATCCTTTTCGTGGACGAGCGGGTCCTGGACAAGGTCGAGCCGACGGAGGTGGGATGGTTCACCGTCGAGAATCCGGAGGAATACCTCAACTACCGTTATGTTCCGAAAAAGGACGCCGGGAAATTTGAATGCGGCGCCCCGAACGTCGTGGGGATTTGCGGAATGGCAGCCTCGATGGAGCTTCTCTTAGAGGTCGGCATCCCAAACATCGAAAGGCGAATCCTGCGCCTCACCGACCAGCTTTGCGAGGGGCTGGAGAAGGAGAGATACGAGGTCTATTCCTCGCGAAAAGAGGGCGAGAAATCGGGAATCGTTCTTTTCTCCAGCCAGAGGCATTCCGCCGACGAACTCCACCGCCTCCTCCTCGAGCGAAACATCGTTACCGCCGTCCGGTATGGTCGCGTCCGGGTCTCTCCTCACTTCTACAACACGCCGGAAGAAATCGAGAAAGTCATCGAGGCCCTTCCCTAAACGCGGCTTTTGGTTCAAAATCGTCATGTGTCATCCATACGATAGGTCCATTAACGCGCATTGCGGAGGAAGTCCCTCATGAAGTACAGGTCGAGATTTCGCTTTTCCCATGTTCTTAGCCGCAGCATTGCGATTGCTCTGCTCATCCTCTATCTGCTCCCGATATGCACCTCGACCTGCGGAGCAGAAGAGAAAGCGAAGGCCGTCGGCGAAATAAAGACACGCGCTGCCGCGACCTCGGCAAGAGAAACAGAGGACCGCCCGAGATTCGATTTCTCTCGCTTCTTCCCGAATTGGATGCGGGCAGACATTTTTGGCATCAGCCTGTGGCAGTTCCTTGTCGCCTTCATCTTCATCCTGCTCGGCTTGGCGGCCAAGAAAATCTCCGACTATATCTTCGAGAAGAAAGTGATTCCTTTCCTGGCGAAAACTCGCTTCGCGTTTGAGAGGCTGCTGGCAACCGCTGCCAACAGACCCCTCGGCTACCTTTTTCTTCTCGGGGGAATTTACGCCGCATTCGCGACTCTGGTGCCGACGGAGTCCAACGTTCGGGATTTCATTTTCGGCTCAATTAAGGTGCTTGTGGTCGGAGACGTCCTGTGGTTCCTGTTTCGGGTTGTGGACGCGATTGTCGAGTCGGTCGCGAAGCTGACTCGACGTACCGGGTCGAAACTCGACGAACAGTTTCTCCTCCTGATTCGCAGAGCATTGAAGGTCACGGTAGGGGTGGTTTGCTTTTTGTGGGTAGTGCAGATTCTCGGGCTGAAGGTGTCGAGCCTTCTGGCAGGACTGGGCATCGGCGGTTTGGCCGTCGCACTCGCTATGCAGGACACGTTGGCGAATCTCTTCGGCTCCGTCTTCATATTCCTCGACAGACCTTTCGGAATTAAGGACTGGATACGAGTGGGCGATGTCGAAGGCGCCGTCGAAGATATCGGGTTCCGTTCCACGCGAATCCGCACGGCGCCGGGCACTCTGGTTTCTATCCCAAACAAGACCGTCGCCGCCGCCAACGTGGATAACTGGTCGAGGATGCCGAAGCGCCGCGTGATGCAGACCATCGGCGTGACCTACGAGACCAGCCCGGAGGACATGGAGAAGGCCGTCGCCGCCCTGCGAGATATCGTCGAGAACGACCCGGGCGTTGACCGAAACTCCGTCCTGGTCCGCTTCACCGAATTCGGCGAGTCGAGCTTGAATATTTTGCTCTTATATTTCACCAGGACCATTGCCTTTGCGGACCACCTCACAGTGAAAGAACGGGTCAATCTCGCTATAATGCGCAAGCTCAGGGACCTTGGTCTTTCGATGGCTTTCCCGACCCGGACAGTCTATTTTGAGGGAACCGCCGCCAAGGGCCTTGCCCCTCGCCTGAGCCATGACCAGGAAGGACGTCCGGAGACATAAGCGCCTAAGCCGTCAACGAACGTGGCGTTCTCCGATAGGGTGAACTCCAACAAAGTTACCAGAGGCAATATCCAACGGTGTAACCTCGGAATCGGGCTTGGGCAGTCGAGCTTGACCTGAACCGAAAGGATACACGGCGTGAGAGATCTAATCGCAGGTGTCGTCGCCAGATTCAAGGCGAAGTGCGACTACATGGAAGTCCGCATTGAGGAGACGACGGAGACGTCCATCCGCTTTTCGGGAAAGGAACTGGAAACGATAAGCACTAAAGCGGAGCTAGGCGGCTGCCTCCGTTGCCTCGTCAATGGCAGTTGGGGCTTTTGTTCGTTCAACGACCTCCGTGAGACCGAGCAGTACGCGGAGATGGCCGTCGGGCAGGCAACGCTTCTCGGCCGCGGAAAGACAGTCCCGGCGGAAGTGCAGCCTATCGAGCACGAAGTCACGCTCGTCGTCAAGAAAGACCCGCGCGGCATCCCGCTCGACCAAAAGGTCGCATTGATGAGAGCCTACAACGCTCTCATCAACGGCTATTCTCCGGAAATTACCTCTTCCACAGCGCTATATTTCGACCGGTATCACAAAGTGTGGTTCGGAAACAGCGACGGCACAAATATCCTCCAGGAGAAGATGGACGTCGCCGGGATGTGCGCGGCAATCTGCGCGGAGGGGAACAAGACCCGCACCCAGAGAGTCTCCTTCGGCTCGAACGACGACTACTCCTGTGCCGAAGGGCTCGACGAAAAGGTCAGGGAAGCCTGTCAAAATGCCGTTCTCCAGCTTCGGGCGCCGAAAGTGAAAAGCGGACGATACACGGTCATTGCCGACCCGGCGCTCACGGGCGTCTTCATTCACGAAGCTTTCGGTCATCTCAGCGAAGCGGATAACGTCTATGAGAACAAGCAGCTCCAGGAGCTGATGACCATCGGGACGGTGTACGGCTCGGACAAACTGAACGTCTATGATACCGGGCTGCGAATGGGCAGCCGGGGATACCTCAAATACGACGACGAGGGTGTCCCGACGGAGAAGACATATCTGATAAAGGAAGGAAGGCTCGTCGGGAGGCTGCATTCTCGTGAGACCGCGGGCGCCATGCGCGAGAAGCCCACCGGAAACGCCCGCGCCATTAGCTACCGCTTCGCGCCGATCTGCCGAATGAGGGACACATGCGTTGAGCAGGGCGACGTTTCATTCGACGAAATGATCAAAGACATTGACCTGGGCGTCTATGCCGTCAACTCCACCGGCGGGCAGACCTCGCACGAGCTGTTCACGTTCGGCGCCGAGAGAGGCTACATGATTCGCAAAGGGAAAATCGCCGAGATGGTCCGCGACGTGACTCTTTCCGGGAACGTCTTTACCACGCTGAAGAATATAGACGCCATCGGAAACGATCAGACCATCCACAACGGTCCCGGAGGGTGCGGCAAAGGCGGGCAGATGCCTCTGCCTGTCAGCGAGGAGGGACCCCACATACGAATTCGCGACGTCATCATCGGAGGAGAATAATGTTCGAGTCTGTCATGGAGACCGCGCGGGCGTACGGAGCCGCCGAATGTGAGCTTTATTTACAGGAGGGAACCGTCTCCTGCGTCAGGTTCGACGACAGCCGCTTGAAATCGGCGGACTCCAGCCAATCGTGCGGCGTCGCCGTCCGGGTTCTCGCCGACGGGAGGCTCGGGTTCGCGACAACGTCCGACCTCGGAAAGGTACGCTTGGTCCTCAAAGCGGCGGTGCAGTCCGCCTGGCATGGCGAAAACACAGAAATATCGTTCCCGTCGTCGTCTCGCCCGGCGCTGGACGTCAAGCTCGAGGATGAAGACGTGCGCAGATTCCCGCTCGACCAGGTGGCGCAAGTTGCTGAGCGAGCCATCAAGAAGGTGAACGAGTACGACGGCGCCATCCTGGTCTTCGGAGGCGTCGGCAAAGCGGATTACGGCATTCGGATCGCCAACTCCGCGGGCCTCGGCTCCGAGTATCGCAAAACGCTCTTCTCCGCGAGCATCGGCGGACAACTCATAGACGGAAAGAACATCCTCTTCTGCTACCGGGAGGCCGCCGGTTTAACCGCTTCGATTGACTTCGACCGCTTGACCGACCGCTTGATCGCCGACTTCGAGGTGAGCCGCATAAACGTGGATATGCAAGGAGGACCCAAGACCGTTGTCTTCACTCCGCGTGCGGCCGTGGCCCTGTTTGAAATCCTCGAACTCGGCATGAACGGAAGAAATGTCGAAAAAGGAACCTCCCCTATCCGAGACAAGCTCGGGGAGAAGATTCTCAGCGAGAAAATCACCGTCGTGGAAGATGGGCTTCTCGACGACGGCGTGGGGTCGGCGCCCTTCGACGACGAGGGAACGCTCCTCGAGAGGAAAGTCATTGTGGAACATGGGGTCTTGAAGTCCTTTGCCATTGACCTCCGCGCCGCGCCTAAGCTGAAGCTCCCCCCGACCGGGAACGGCTTTCGAGTTGACCGTTACACAGGGCTCCAAACCTATGAGTCCCCTCCGTCCCCGCAAAGCACAAATTGGCTTCTCGCTCCCGGCGAGCAGAGTCACGACGAGATACTGGCAGACATCGAGGACGGTGTTGTCGTGGATTCGATGATGGGGCTGTTCACCGGCAACCTTCTCTCCGGGGATTTCTCCGGCAATCTTCAGCTCGCCTACAAGATCAGCAAAGGGAAGGTCGTCGGCAGAATCAAGAACGCCATGGTCTCGGGCAACTTCTACGACATCTTCCGCGACAACCTCGTCGCCATTTCGCGCGAGACCGAGCGCGTCCCCGAAGGCAACACGACAAACGTCTTCCCCTACCTCTGCGCCAGAAACGTCATGATCAGCACGTAGCGCGGCCTTCGAGGCGACTGCGTCAAGCGAGGAGCGGCTGGAAGACAACCGCAGCCGTGCCAAATGGCGGCAGGATGCCAATCCGGGTCAAAGCGATATACGCTCCAACGTCCAACCCCAGAGTCACAACCACAACCTTTATGGTCTGCCCGAACTCCAGGTCGTACCACTTCAGCAGCAACCCGTAGAAGACCAGGAGCGCCATTATCAGAAAGGGGGGTATGCCGTAGGCTCCGCCGAACTTCATGTGGAGGTGAACGAGGAGCGAAAAAGGAATTGACCAGACAATCGCGGCCGGCAGCTTATTGCGCTCGTTCCCGAAATCGAACAACTTGATGGCAAGCCACAGGAACACCCCGTTCGCCGTGGCCAAAACGAGCGTTCTCCACGCGAGTTCCTCGAGATTCAATTCCCCCTCCTTCCGGGCGCGACTCTGGTTCGGTAGCGCCTGACGGGCTGTCCGGTCTTCACGCTTGCAGGCGGCTTTCGATGGCGCCGGTTCCGCTTGCAGGGGTCTGGACGGGCGTCACGCAGACTTGGTCAATCGAACGTGACCATCGAGAAGACGGTGTAGCGGTGGAGTTCTTTCCTGGGGCTGAGGAATACGAGTTCGATGACAAAAGCGAGTTCGACGACTTCGGCGCCGAGCTGCTCGCAGAGCCGCGCGGTTGCTTCCGCCGTTCCCCCCGTCGCGACGAGGTCATCGAGAACGACGACTTTATCTCCTGGGCCGAGCGCATCGCTGTGCATCTCGACGCTGTCGGTGCCGTATTCCAGTTCGTACGTCGCCGAGACGGTTTTATAGGGAAGCTTTCCTTTCTTCCTGACCGGGATGAAGGATACGCCCATTCGCTCGGCTAATGCCCCGCCGAAAATGAACCCGCGAGACTCAATGGCGACGATGGCGGTAATCCCCTTGTCTCGATACCTCTCGTGAAACGTCTTAATCACCTTGCGGAAAAGCCTCGGCGATTTCAGAACCGGCGTGATGTCTTTGAAGATGATTCCCTGCTTGGGGAAATCGGGAATGTCCCGGATTGTCTTTCGCAACTCTTCGCTCAACTGTGCCATAGAATCACCTCTTTCCGGCAGTTGCCAACCTGCACTTCAAATCTGAACGGGTCATGTCAGCAGCCGCGAATCCAATGAAACGCGGCATTCCTCCTGTGGCTTTCGCGTCCTTCCGTCTGTGCTCGCGTCGGGCGCGCACGGGGGCCTATCTGATCCGTCGCACCGGGGCGAGAGGCGGCCGGCAGTATCTTCTGTGCAAGCACGTACGGAATAAGATTACGCGCTGTGTCTCTCACCCGAGGATCCGCGTCCTCCCGTGAAACCCTCGTGAGCACCGCGGCTGTGTCCTGCCTTAACGACGGGCTCCGCGTAATGCAATAGAAGGCAAGGATGCCGCACGCCTCCTTGCGAAACAGAGCCGATTTGTGCGAAAGCGCTACGTCCTTTAGCCGACTGCAATCCGCCAGGGACTCCACGTGTCCGAATTTGGTTAATTCCTCCGAACGGCGGCGAAGGAGTTGTTTGAAGCCCTCGTACCGACGAGCCTCAGCCGAATTCCCGCTTTCACGGTAGTACCTAATGAGTTGGTCGTATGCGATTGCCTCGATCGCTATGCTCACGAGGGACTGCAGAAGCAACTCTTCCTGGCTGTCGGTGTGCCAACCGAGCACAGCTATTCTTCTGTAGATATCGAGCGCCCTTTTCACGTCGCCGCGTTTCTCAGCGGCCCGGCCTTCAGCGGCCATGAGCCTACCGAGACCCCTCAGGTACTTGAGCGGCGGCAGCGACTCCGTCGGGTCCGTGACGGGCTTGAAGTGCTCAGGATACCAACTCACCTGACGGCAACTGGTGCCGAGCATAAACCACTTACGTTCCTGGGAGGTGAAGGATTTCAGGTCTCGATCGTCCGCCGCGCGGCGGGACATGCTCTCACAGGCTTTCGCGTAATGGTCGGCGGCATTTTCGTCCCTGGTGAAGACAAATTGGACACCGGGGATCACGCGAGTACCCCGGCCGGTCCCGGTCTCGGGCGGCCTGTACACAAAGCTGAAGTACAGTCCAACTCCAATGCAGCAGACAGCCACGAAAACAATCGGCTTTTTCACCCCAGCCCCCGTTTTTCGTCCCGCGCCTCCGCTCAGAAGTCCGTGTACAGAATCCGCTTTGCCTTCATGATCTTCTTGAGCTTGCGGAGCGCGGACTGCTCGACCTGCCGAACCCTTTCCCTGGAGATTTTGAGCTGGTCGCCGATTTCCCTGAGCTTCATCGGCGTCTCACCGTCGAGACCGAACCTTTTCGAGAGGACTTCCATTTCCCGCGGCTTCAGATGGCTCAGGAGGTCAATCAGCTCTTCCTGGAGCATGGCGTTTGCGACCACTTTTTCCGCCTGGATCGCCGACTCGTCCTGAATGGTGTCAATGACCTCCTGATCCTCGCCTAAGCGGGCGCTGATGGATTCGGTGGCTCGCGCAATCTGGAAGACCTGCGCCACCTTATCTTCCGGAATCTTCGTGAGGGCGGCGATCTCCGCCGTCGAGGGGCTCCTGCCGTGGTCGTTCTTGAACTTGCGGACAACCCGTTCGATTCTGGCGATTCGGTCAACCATATAGACGGGCAGGCGAATGGTCTTGCCCTGGTTGGCGAGAGCTCTCATGATGAACTGCTTGACCCACCATGATGCATACGTGGAAAATTTGCACCCCTTGGTGAGGTCGAACTTCTCCGCCGCCCGGACCAGCCCAAGGTTCCCTTCCTCGACGAGGTCCATGAAAGGAAGGCCGAGCTTCGCGTACTTGTTCGCAATCTTGACGACCAGCTTCAGGTTAGCTCTCACGATAGTGTTCCTGGCTCCCCTTTCACCTCTGGCCAATTTTCGGAAGAGGTCCCTTTCTTCTTCTTCCGTCAGCCGGGGAATCTCGCCAATCTCTTTGAGATAAATCTCAGCGGAATTGAAGTCTTCTCGGTCCATACTCCGTCACGGACACTGTCATTTTCGCAAGGACGGCGAACACCTTGGGGGACACCGTGGTCCCTCTGACTGAACGCGCGCCGGAAATTCGGCGCCGGCTTCAGGGCCTCCGGCCCGCAACCGCAAAGACCGGAAATGCGTGTCGCAAGCCGCCATTAGTGCGGGCTGTCGTCAGCACAACGGTGCACACCAACTCATCCGGTGACGCCGCACGGGACGCTGTTTTTAACCGGACCACAGAATGTCCAGGCAGCACGAGACCCATCCGGATCATCCTGTAATCCTGTCCAAAAACGCGCACTCGAACCTGTGAACTGCGGCACTACGCTCCGAGGTTCGCCCTCGCTGCCGCCAGACGAGCGATCGGGACCCTGTACGGCGAGCAACTCACATAGTTCAGCCCAATCTGGTGGCAGAACTCCACCGACTTGGGGTCTCCACCGTGCTCACCACAAATCCCAATTTTCAGGTCGGGCCGCGTCGCCCTTCCTTTTTCCACGCCTATCTTCATCAACAATCCGACGCCCTCCCTGTCTATGGACTGGAAGGGGTCGTGCGGGAGAATCTTTTTTTCCACGTACATTGGCAGGAACGTCCCTGCGTCGTCCCTGCTGATGCCGAAGGTCGTCTGGGTCAGGTCGTTCGTCCCGAAGGAGAAGAACTCCGCCTCTTGGGCGACCTGGTCGGCAGTCAGAGCGGCTCTTGGCAACTCGATCATCGTCCCCACCTTGTACTCGATCGCCACGCCATACTTCTCGGCGGTCTCCTTCGCCACTCGGTCAACAATCTCCTTCTGCCCCCTCAACTCGTTGATATGCCCGACGAGCGGAATCATGATTTCCGGCTCGACTTTCTTTCCCTTCTTGATCAGCTCGCACGCTGCTTCGATTATCGCGCGAGCCTGCATCTCGGTAATTTCCGGGTAGGCGATGCCGAGGCGGCATCCTCGATGCCCCAGCATGGGGTTGGCCTCGTGGAGGCTCTGGACCTTCTGCTTCAGCTTCTTCGGCTCGACGCCCATCTGAGCGGCAAGCTCTTCGATTTCCTTATCCGTGTGTGGGAGGAACTCGTGCAGCGGAGGGTCCAAGGTGCGGATCGTCACCGGCAGACCTTCCATCGCCTCGAAAATCCCGATGAAATCCTCCTTCTGCATCGGCATAATCTTCGCCAGAGCCCTCTTTCTCCCCACGGAATCTTCTGCGAGAATCATCTCGCGCACCGCGTCAATTCTATCCCCCTCGAAGAACATGTGCTCAGTCCGGGTCAAGCCGATTCCCTCCGCCCCAAAGCTCCGGGCGACCGCCGCGTCGTTCGGGGTATCCGCATTGGTTCGCACACCGATCTTTCGATACTTGTCCGCCCAGCTCATCAGCTCCGCAAACTGCTGGAAGACCCTCGAATCCCTGGGGTCCTTTTTCTTCTGAATGAGGACCTGGATGACTTCGGACGGAATTGTTGACAGTTGTCCGAGAATCACTTCTCCGGTCGTCCCGTCTATGGAAATGTAGTCTCCTTCCTTGATGACCTTATCTCGGACGCTCATGGTACGGGTCGCATAGTCAATGTGGATGGCGCCGCAACCCACAATGCAACTCTTCCCCATTCCCCTCGCGACCACCGCGGCATGGGAGGTCGTCCCTCCTGTTGAGGTCAATATGCCAACCGCCTTCGCCATTCCCGCGATGTCTTCCGGCGAAGTCTCCATTCGCGTGAGAACGACCTTCTCACCCTGGCTTGCCATCTCAACCGCTCTTTCCGCCGAGAAGACGACCTTACCGCACGCGGCGCCGGGGCCGGCGTTCAGCCCTTTCGCCAAAAGCCTCCCTTCCGTGACGGCTTTCTCTTTGGCTTTTCCCTCGAAGACGGGGGCAAGCAACTGGAGAAGCTGTTCCGGCTCCACTCTCTTCAGCGCCTCCTTCTCGTCTATCAGCCCTTCCTCGACCATGTCCACCGCGATGCGAATCGCCGCAAATCCGGTTCTCTTCCCAGACCGGGTTTGCAGCATATAGAGTTTCCCCTCCTGAATGGTGAACTCTATATCCTGCATTTCCCTGTAATGCTTTTCGAGGTTCTGATAGATATCCACCAACTGCTCATATATCTCCGGCATTTCCTCCTCGAGCGAAGTTAGAGAAGGGTCTCGCTTCTTATCCTTCGTTATTGGATGCGGCGTGCGAATCCCGGCGACCACGTCCTCGCCCTGGGCATTCACGAGGAATTCGCCGAAGAATCGTTTTTCTCCGGTCGCTGGGTCCCTTGTGAAAGCCACGCCGGTGGCTGACGTCTCGCCCATATTCCCAAAAACCATCGCTTGGACGTTCACAGCCGTGCCCCAATCCTCCGGAATGCTGTGAAGCCGACGATATGCCACGGCTCGCGGCGTGTCCCACGACCGGAATACCGCTCCGATCGCTCCCCACAATTGCTCTTTCGGGTCCGTCGGAAAATCTCTCCCCGTGTTCTTGCGCACGACCTCCTTGAATTTCCCCACCAGCTCCTTCCAATCGTCCGCGGTCAGCTCCGTATCGTCCTTGACCCCCTTCTCCTTCTTCGTCGCGTGGATCAACTCTTCGTACTCATCTCCCTTCGTGCCCATCACAACGTCCGCATACATCTGTACGAACCGCCGATAGCTGTCGTACGCCATCCTCGGATTTTTCGTCTTGGCGATCAGCCCTTTCATCGTTTCGTCGTTTAAGCCGAGGTTCAAAACCGTGTCCATCATCCCCGGCATCGAGACTCTCGCCCCGGAACGCACCGACACCAGAAGCGGGTTCCTCGCGTCGCCGAACTTCGCTCCGACGAGTTCCTCAACCCTCTTGAGGTTCTGATTGACTTCCTTCTCAAGCCCTTCGGGATATTTGCCATTCTTCTTGTAGTAATAGGTGCAGACCTCTGTCGTTATCGTGAAGCCGGGTGGAACCGGAATCCCCAGTCCAGCCATCTCCCCAAGGTCGGCTCCTTTCCCTCCGAGAAGATTCCTCATCTTCGTGTTCCCCTCGGCTTTTCCTCCTCCGAACGAATAGACGTACTTTGCCATCAATCTCCTCCAAGCATTTCGTGGTTCCTTCGAGGCCACGCCGACTGCGGACGCTTCCCCGCCATTCGCCCGCGGCCTCTGAATTTCTTGCCTTTTTTGGCGACGCATTCTCTCAAGAATGCCCGCGAAAGTCATCATTTTTCTCACTCGTCGTCGTTGTAGTATGCGATAGGTCGCTCTGCTAAAATCATGACATTGCCACAAGAAAGGGTGACAAAACAGTGGGACCCCAACGTGAAGAATGCAGGAAGAACTCCATGAAAGGCAGGCGCTAATGCTCTTCAACCCCAAAGGCACGAAGGCCCTCTTACCCATGAGAACAATCCTCGCAGTGACGACGTCATGCGCGTTGTTCATCCTTGGACCAACCCTGACGCAGTCGCTCTCCGCCGACGACTCCTCGAACCCAGTCCACGTGACCCTAAACCTATCGCTGAGGGCGGGGCGATGGAATCCGGCGGTCATAGCGAACCTCGGCTACGACCCTATCTATAAAGGGACAGTTGACGATTCATTGAAAGACGCCTGGGCTCAGACCAGAGACTCCGGCGCCCTATTTTACGTGCGATGTCACAACGTTTTCTCCGACTCCGATCATGGCTGCAAGGTCTATTCGGAAGACTCCTTTGGCAATCCGCGGCACGATTGGACTCGCCTCGACGCTGTCCTGGACGTCATCCTCCAAGCGGGAATGCGCCCGATCATCGAGTGCGATTTCATGCCGGACGCTCTCTCTGAGGGGGAGATCGTCAGAAACTATGGCGGCGGGGCGATAAACCTTCCGAAGGATTTCGGCAAGTGGAAGGAATTAGTCCGGAGACTCGTCCTCCATTGCGAGAGACGATACGGGCAAGAGGAGGTCCGCAAATGGTATTTCGAGGTCTGGAATGAGCCGGACGTGGGAGAGTATTGGATAGGCGCCAGACCATCCGTCACATACGACAAGATCGTCCTGTTTTTCAAGCTGTACGACTACTTTGCCGCAGGGGCAAAGGAAGCCGACCCCCAGGTGCGCATCGGCGGGCCGGCTCTCGGCGGGTGCAACATTGACTACCGCTTCGCCCGCTATTTTCTCATCCATTGTGTGCGAGGCGAGAATTTCGCCACCGGAAAAAAGGAGGGGGCGCCCATTGATTTCATCTCGTGGCACGCCTACGGCGATTTGGACTACATCCTCAACGTGAATGAGAACTATCGGAAGATCATCGAGCAGGAGACTCCGAGTTTGTCAGACCGCGAGCGGCACTTGAACGAATGGGGGCAATCGCTTGGGAAAGGGGACAATTGGCCTCGCACCCAGAATCATTACGAGGCGGCTTTCACGTCCGCGCTTGTGCGGGAAGTCCTGGAGAATAAAACCGCGAAGGTTGATCTCATGCTCCGATGGGGCGGAATAGACGGAGAATACTTCGAGGGCTGGCGGTCGCTTTTCACCCGCATCGGCGACAAGACCGTCCCCGTCGCGGTATTCAACCTGTATCGGCTTCTGGGGAAAATGTCCACAGACCGCATCGGGGTAACTCTGAATCCGGCCGACCGGTCCGCCGGCGCCATAGCGACGAGCGACTCCCCAAACAGCCTGCAACTTCTCCTGTGGCGCTTTGACGAAAAGAACTACGAGAGCACCGGGCCTGAGCGCAAGTTCACGCTCCTCATTCGAGGTTTTCAGGGGCAGGCCAGAACGGTCAAGGCATGGAAGTACCTCATTGATTCCGACCATTGCGACGCATGGTCGGCTTGGGCGAAAATGGGCAAGCCGAAACCTGCGACCGCCGAGCAGGCTCAAGCTCTCCTTCGGAAAGGAATCCTCTCTCCGGATGGAGAGGAGTGGAACGTTCCCTTGCGCCAAGGCCGGGCGATTCTTACTTTGAACCTCCGTCCGAATTCTGTGTGTCTCCTTGTTCTTGCAAAAGAGGGCAGCGCCGGCCGGGGCGAAAGTCCGTCGCGCACGATACCACCGCAACCGCCTCTGCCCTCAACCCTTTTCCCTTAGTGCACTAATTCATAAATTGACCAACGTACGAAACCATGCCCTCGGCGGGGGACAAGATGCCGGCCGGCGCCTGGCTAATCCGCTTCATCCTGTCATCCTGCCGAAAAATACGTAATTGAGCTTATGAACTACAGCACGTAGGCATCCTCTGGTTTGCCGCCTCCTCTGCTTACTGATACTCTTCGCAATACAACACTCCGCCGCCGCTTTTCGGGAGGATGCAGGTCTGCCGAACGCCGCAATTGCTGCACAAACCCGCAAAGGATTCTGGCTCCTTCCGCTCCACCCTACGACGGGAAACAGGTGCTTTCCTCGCCCTCACGGCAGTCGCAGCAGCGACTTCAACTTCAGCGCATCGCACCATTGGCTTTAACCTCCTTGTCTGCGAACTGCTCCCCCTGCGCCAGGCACAGGGAAAGAACTCATCGTTCAGTTTCCCTTGCTCCGTGCGAAACCGAATGCAGCCCGCCCCGTCCGCCCTTCCACCCGCTCAGCGACGAACCGCCGCTGCGCCCTTTCGCAACCGCGACGGGGACTGCCCGTTTATGATTCTTTCCGCCTCCTCTCGATAGGCATCCATCACATACGGAATGCCGGAGACCTTCGCCGCTTCCTGCGTCAGCGCCATGAGGTCATTTCGACTGACCGTGGAAACCCGGAAGTTGCGGCTGCCCGCCATAATCTGCTGGAGGCCGACACGGAGCTTGTCAACAAACGTGTACATGGAAACGGCGCCGAGCGGCATCTCCTCGACCGTTTCCCGCCCGTACTTCGCCACGAGGTCCTCGTAGCACACAAATATCTCCTCGGGTGTCGTGCCAAACTCGCCGACGCTTTTGGGCAGGCCGCCGTCTCCGTTCTCGATCCAGATGCCGATATTCTTGCCCACCATTCCGGGGATCATCAGCGCGCGGCCCATGCAGACAGCTCTGACGTATGGGGCGCCCATAGCGAGAACCTTGAACACGTGATCCTCGGTAGAGAACCCGCCCGCCATAGCAATATCCGGCACGAAAGCTCCCTTCTCGGCGAGCTTCTCGCACAACTCCCACGTCATGCATTCCAAATAGAAGGTCGGGACACCCCACTCGCACATCATCCGCCAGGGGCTCATCCCGGTGCCGCCGGGCGCCCCGTCAATGGTCAACAGGTCAATCCCTGCGTCCGAAGACCACTTTATCGCCATGGCGAGCTCTCGCATCGGGTAGGCGCCGGTCTTGACCGTCACCCGCTTCGCGCCGAGCGAACGAATCCGCTGGACCTCTCGATGAAATCCCTCTTCGTCAACAAACCCAAGCCGGGAATGCCTCTCGAAGTTCTTCAGGGCGCCATCCCTGAACGCCGCCTGGCTCGCCTCCGAAGAAGGGTCCGGGGTGACCAAATACCCACGCCTCTGCAACTCCAGAGCCCTTTCCAGGCTATCAACCTTGATTTCCCCGCCGATGCATTTTGCGCCTTGCCCCCACTTCAGCTCGATGGTCTGCACCCCCAGTTTGTCAACCACGTACTCCGCCACGCCGAGCCGGGTGTCCTCGACATTCAACTGCACGACCATGTCGCCATACCCCTCGTACCAGCGCTTATACTGCTCCACTCGCCTCCTCATGTCGGGCGACTCCGCGACCTTCCCTTTTGAGTCTAATTTCAAGTCCGGGTCCACGCCGCAGACGTTCTCCCCGCAGACAAGCGTGATACCCGCTATGGCTGCCCCCGCCGCAATGTGCTCCCAGTTGTTCCGGGCAACAAAAGTCGAACCCAACGCCCCCGTGAAGACCGGAACACGCATCTTCACCCGGTGCTCCGTGCCATATTCCGCTTCCGTGTTGACCAGCGGAAATAGGGTGTTGTCCGGATTTCCGCTCTCACCGTTCGGCAGCCCTTCCGCCCCCAGGGCGTAGCCCATGATGTTGAGATGCGAATAGTCAATGGGATAATCCTTATTCGCCCCAGCCGTTACCGTTCCGAACGGTCCGGGATAAAGAACCTCTCGACCACGAAACGAAGCGCGGAACACTTCGCAATTCCCCCGGCAGCCGTCAAAACACCGGGTGCACAGCCCGGAGCCGGGCACAACATCTTTTGACCGATTCCTCGTGTCGGTCGCGTCGTCAGAATTTGGCCTCTGAAAAGTCATTTCCCTCTCTCCCTCTCTTGCTATGTGTTGACCGAAAGGCGCTTCCGCCCCGCCTGCGGCGCCGAACCGTTGACCAACTGCTTCAATTGGGCAGCTTCTGCGCACAACAACACTTCACTATTGGTAAGTCGCAACGGAAATGCCAGCCCGACAAATCAGATTCTTACGGTGAGAGCCTTTCTTCGTAATCCTTTTCTCAGTAGGAAGTAACAATTCGATAAACGTCCCTACGTGAGGCTGAAATGCGGCGCCTTTCATGCGCTCATATAATGCGCAGCGCTCAGATCGTGAGCACACCACCGAGAGGTACTCGAAGTCAGCCCAACCTCGGAGCGCCGGGCCTCAATATGGTCCCTGATGGATCTTCTACAGTGCGATTTTGTAATCCCCTGCCTTTGTGGAGGTTGGAACTT
>CAZFAP010000021.1:0-39141 GCA_964516325.1 uncultured Verrucomicrobiota bacterium | reverse complement strand
CAAGACGCGGACGAAGCAATCAAGCTCGCGCCGCAGAATCCGAAGCTCGCCGAGCTGAAAAAGAGAATCGGGGCGGAAAGGAAAGCGCCAAAATAGGGAGAGACATGCACCGTCGAAGGGGGCCGCCACGGCAATTCTGCCCGGCGGAGATTAACGTGCTGCCGCGGGGCCGCGGCCTTCGGAAAGAATGAAAGAATGAGTCCGAACAGGGCATAGCAGGTTCTGGGAAAGGTTTGTCATGGGGTGCCTTTGTATGCGGGCCTACTATGCCCTTTTCCTTCACTACCAGTACGCGGAGACACCCAGAAACCTTTCCTCGTTTCTATCCCTTAGACGCGCATCCCGCAAAAAAGGTTTACGGGAAAATGTGGTGCGGGTATTCTCGTAAGAGGTGAGGGGGCGGGAATCATTCCGCCGTGCACGAAAGCATAATTGGGTCCACGGGCACGCGCCGCTCGCAGACAGGCCAGGAGGCAGCCAGCACGCCTCCCAAGCCCTCTCCGGCAGGAGCATCAGCGAGACCGGAAGATCCGCAAAGACGCCGAGGACTATTTCTTCCCTTCCTGCTGCTTTTTCAGCAGGACTTCCTTCGTTATCAGTTCCAGGTTCACCAGCTTCACGCGGTCGCTTTCGGGGATTTTCTCGCCGCGCATCAGCTTCTGCGCCATTTTAACCCCCTCCGCCGCCATCCAGTCGGCGTGCTGGTCAATCGTGCAGTGAACCGTCCCCTTCAAGACCTCCCCCTGAATCGCCTTCAGGTTGTCAAACCCCGCCACGAGGATTCTTCCAGTCTTCCCCGCTGCTTCGATCGCCTTGATCGCTCCCAGCGCCATGTTGTCATTCGCGCAGAAAAGCCCCTCTATCTCCGAATGCCTCTGGAGCATCCCCCCGAAGATGTTTGCTGCCTGCTCCGTTTCCCAGTTCGCCGTGTCGCGATCCACTTCCACGACTTTCCCCTTCGTCTCCGCCACGGCCTTCAGAAACCCGTCCCTCCGCTTCTGAGCATTGTCGGCAGCTCGAATCCCCTCTAACATTGCCACATTCCCCTTTCCCCCCATCGCCCTGATAAGCTCGCGAGTCGCCATGTACGCTCCCTGGACGTTGTCCGTCCCGATATACGCCACGTATTCCAGCCCCTGCGCCTTCACCGTCTCGGCGTCGAGCGGATTATCCAGATTGACGATTGGAATCCCAGCCTTGTTCGCCTTCAGCAGCGGCGTGACTAACGCCTTCGAATCCGCCGGCGCGATCAGGATCGCCCCCACTTTCCTCCCGACCATCGCCGCCACAATGTCCGCCTGCTCCTCGATCGCTGTCTCCCTCGACGCCGACTGCACCAGCAACTTGACGCCCAGCTTTTTTGCCTCTTGCACGCCCCCTTTTTCCATCGTCTGGAAAAACTCGTTCGTCCGAGTCTTCAGAATCAGGGCAACTGCCTGCCCCGATTTCGATTTCAGAGCGATGATTAGGATTATCGCAGCGATAGCCACAAGTCCGATAATTACCGGAACGACATTCTTCTTCATTCTCCACCTCCCTCTCCCTGCCCTTACGGAGGAAATCATCTCCGCCTGATTTTTTGTCAGCCTGTCCGTCCCGCCTTTCCTTCCTTACAACCACCTACCTGCGGAACCGATAACAAATCAGCCTCTCACCGTCAAGCACATTCCCCTTCGTCCCGCAATCCCTCGCCCTCGGGAGGTCTCTCGCGAAGTCGCCAGGCACGCAAACAAGGTGGACACGATGATTCCGCCCTCGGCGCCACAAAGGACGGACAGGACCATCCTGTGCGAATTTTCTTGGGACAGGATTTGTAGGATGAACAGGATATGGCGCAAGAGGAGAATCCTGTCATCCGGTCAATCCTGTTATCCTGTCAAAATTCTTCTTCTCTGCGATCTCTGCGCCCTTTGCGGTGAGTCCCCCCGTAACCGACGGATTACTGGCGGCACGCAAATCTGCTTGACTTGTTGCCTGGCGAGGAGTTGAATTGGGGGCGTCAGTGGCAGGGGTCGGGACCAACGACAGGGAAACGAAGGAGAGGAACAAAAAAGCAAAGGAGGGGAACCATGAACCGAATCAAGAGCGGGCTCGTTGGCGTGGCGCTCGTATTACTGCCCTTTGCGGGCAACGGCGTGGAGTACAACCCAGCTATTGACCTGGGCGACCTTGGCTCGATGATGGACAACGTCCGGGCCCTTGGAGTTAACAATACGGGCCAGGTGGTCGGGTACGCTTACGGAGACAGATGGGAGACAAGAGCATTCCTCTGGACAGCCATAGATGGTATGTCGGACCTCGGCACGCTTGAGAACAGGTACAACAGTCTGGCACTCGACATTAACGAAAGCGGCCAACTGGTGGGCTACTCTCACGATAGCGGCGGCACCAATGCCAAGGCTTTTATACACCAGAATGGGGTAATGAAGCCTCTTGGTTCGATGACTCGTGCGCTGGCGATCAACAACTCTGGCCAGGTCGTAGGCCGCGCCAGTCTCGCGGATGGAGATTACTGCCCGGCGCTTTTTCAAGACGGGATGGTTATGAGTTTAACAGAGGAGATGGGAGAAGCTCAAGGCATAAATGATTGCGGGGAGATAGTGGGTTGGAAAGGGTCAAGCTCCTCGCCGAACCCCTTCCTTTGGAGAGCCGGGGTATTTACCGACATACCAACTCTGGGCGGAGAAACAGGCATTGCCTGTGATATAAACGATGGCGGGGAAGTCGTCGGAGAGGCCACTCTGAACACAAACTTAGGGCACGCCTTTCTGTACGAGAAGGGACAGACCAAGGACCTAACGCCAGGGGACACGCGCGGCACGCGCGCAGTAGCAGTGAACCAATTTGGGTGGGTTGTTGGTTATGCGTATGGTTGGGCTTTCTTGTGGCATCCCCAGGCCGGACTGGTTGACCTTTCGCCCATCCTGGAGCAAGGCGGATGGACCTTTGGGGGGACGTGCCCGACCGACATCAACGACAAGGGTTGGATTGTCGGGCTAGGCGACAAAGGTGGAAGAACCCGCTCGTTTCTGCTTACACCAAAGGGAAGCGAACTGTTTCTGCTCGAGGTGCGTCCCGGCATTGTGCATGTTGTTTGGCAAGTAGAGAGTAACAGATACTACCGAATTGAACTGTGCGATCAGCTTGGAGAGTGGCTGAACGGGGGGATTTCGTCGCCCGGGAGAGTTCTGCTGAAACGGAGTGATTCGGCCCCTCCGGAGCTGCGGTCGCGATACTATCGGTTGGAAATTCTCCCATGGTAGGGAAGCCGTCCGGTTGTCCATTCGGGCAGCGGCGCGGGCGTTCCTATCGGAGTGGCCAGAAGGGCGACAGAGATAGCCAGTCCGGGCGAGACCACAGGCCATAGGCGAAAATGGAGCGAGTTTACGCTAAGGCGGGCGGTCGGCTATGAAGATGATACCAAAGCGCCAAGAACAAAGCCCCACCTCTTTTGACAAGGTTTTTCTCCGCTGTGGCCACATGGGCATACTTCCGACATTCAAAAAGCCTGAGGACGTTCTTGATGCGATCAATCGGTGGCATCTCGAGAAGAAACCGAAGATTCAATTCCGCAAGATTGAAGTCCTCAAGCGACTTGGTAGACGCCCGAGGAACCGACATAAGCGCGAGTATTGGGGCAAGCGTATGGCTTGGGCGGTCACCGGGGGCGTCCTCAAGTGGAGGAGACCGACGCAAAAAACCTATTCGGTTTACAACTCCAGCGACATGCTCTTGTGGGACGTTCTCGCAGACGACGTGGCTTCGGCGGGGAACACGGCGACCACGTGGGTTGACTCAATGGGGCCAGTATTGCCCCCGGGCGTGCGAATACGTTACTACAAGGTCATGGAGGACCCGTAGGGGTCCGCGGGACCCTATTTGGTTCTCTCTCGTCGCTTACGGGCGGTGCCCACCCACCCAGGCGGGGTCCCCCTCTGTGCCCTTCGTGTTCTTCGTGGTTCTATCCATTCCTCCCCTGGCGGTAGCCGTCGGGCAGGCTGTCGGAAAATACGTCCCGGAATTATTGAGCGATTTAGCGGCTCGTCGGATCCCTGCTGTCCCCTTCAGAGGCCCTTCTCTGGCAGAGTCGTGTACGCAAGCATCTGGCACCGCGAGTGCTGTGACTTGGATATACTGGCGCCCCGACAGCATCTTGTAAGAGCAAAAATACCGCTTTCCCGAGGAGTCGTTCGACTCCGACGCTCAGTGAAGGGCATCCAGAGTGGAATGAAGGGTTCACTGCAAGGAATGAACGCTTCGCTGGACGGAATGAACGCTCCACTGAAGGAATGAACGCTTCGCTGGACGGAATGAAGGCTTCGCTGGACGCAATGAAAGCTTCGCTGGACGGAATGAAAGCTTCACTGGAACGAACGAACGCTTCGCTGGACGGAATGAACGGTTCACTGGAACCTCGACAGGGGGGATTTCAGGCTTTTGCGCGATTCGCCGTGCATTGATGCGGGGTTCAGCGATCCGGAGTTGCCGGAGACGGACATTGCCGGCATGCACAGGATAATGTTCGGCGGAAAGAGGCTCACCGTTGACATGGGGGCATACGAATTCTACATCAACGCCCTGTCCCCTGGCCCCCAACCTCACGAGACCACCTTCACCTGGAGCTCCCTCGCCGAAAAGACCTATTCCATCTTCTACTCCTCCGACCTTCTCACCTGGCGTCTCGCCATCGAGGACTTCCTCTCTGCTGGCGACGCCACCACCTCCTGGACCGATGACGGCTCACTGACCGGGATCGCGCCGCAGTTGGTCTCTCGTCGGTTTTACCGGACTCTGGAGAATGCGCCCTGAAAACCACCGCCGCCCGGTCGGGAGCAGGCCCCCAGAGACCCCTGGCAAAGCCGCCAAGCACGGAAAGGTTGCTGGGATCTCTCGGACTGCTGTGGCTCGCGTCAGGCGCCGGATTGTGGGAACGTGGACGAGACGCCCACGGCACAGCCGGCAAGATGCCGGCGGTACGGTCACACTTCGTGTTGGGATCTTGCGGCACCATTGAAACGCAACGGCGTCGCCTGCCATCTCGCTACCGATAAATTCCCCCCTGGGGCGACATGACCACCCCCTGGACCGACGACGGCCCCCAACCGGGATCGCTCCGCTGCTTCTCCCCCGCCGCTTTTATCGTGTTCTTGAGAGTGCGTAAGGCGGGCGCGAAATGGCGCGCGGGAGACGGGCGGCCGTTGAAGCTGGTTGGACCGAAGGGAGTCGTTTTGCACGGAAAAGTGGCCGAAGGCGCCACGGCAGCATGTACCGCCGTTTTTCACTGCGCCTTGTCGAAGACAGGGGAAGGCTTGGGTCCGTTCCAGCCGCTCGCTGGGGGAGCGACCTCTTGCGGGAACGACGCTGGGCGTTTGCCCTTCAATTCTCCGGCTCGGACGGACCGATCACGTATTGAAAGGAATATCCTTTGGCCGGTTCGACGATTCGCAGCGTCGCCAGGTATTGCAGTACGTTACCCGCCGGGAGGAGGATCGCTTTCGGCATCTTCTCCTTGGGGCTGAGGTTCGCAAGAGACCGGAAGTCCAGCGAACCGGACAGGGGGTGAGTCCTTTTGTTCTCGGCGTAGAACTCGATGCGGTCGCTGAAATACCGGACCTCGACGACATACCCTTCGGCAGCGTCGCGCTCTACACGAAGCGGAACGTGCTCCATCCCCGGCGCCTCAACCCGGCGGAAGAAATACGAAAACGAGCACTTCTCCCCCGGCGTGGCGACTCGGAGCGTCAAAATCGGGTGGAAGGCGCCGTCCGCCAGCAGAGTGCTTCTTCGCGGCAGCGCTTCTATCGAAACGACGTTATCGAGTTCCGAGAAAGACAACTCGATACCGAGCAAATCCCTCGTCTTGTTCGAGGCGAGGAAATCAATGGTCTTTGCGAAGTAGCGAATCTCCGTGTCGTACTCGTCGTAGTACCTGTGGATGATTCGCCACGGGCGTGTTTCGCGTTCGGATATTGTCGCCGTGCCGCCCTCTCCGGCGATGAGGATGATGCCTTCGCGAGGAAGGATGGTCGTGCCATCCTCCAACAGGAATTCAAACGGGACCGAGAGACATTTGTTCTCCCAGTCCGCCTCGGATGTCGAGCCCTGACCGCCGACATTCCTTTCGCTGGCTCTTGCCACTTCGACGCCCGGACTTGTCCCCCCGCCATACCCAAGGACCGCGAAATGGAGGTGTGGGCCCCGGGAGTAGCCGCTGTTCCCGGACAGCCCAATGACCTGGCCTCGTCGGACAGTCTGCCCGAACCGAACTTTGGCGCCGTTCGTTGTGAGGTGCGCATAGACGCTTATGGTCCCGTCGGCGTGGAGGATGGCAACCTCGTTCGCCAGGGACGGCGGCGCAGGCTCCGCGCTCGGGTTGTCCGGATTCTTCTGCACGAGTCCGATCACCACGCCCTCTCGGGCAGCCGCGACCTCCGAGCCGAGCGGCATCGAAAAATCCACCGCGTACCTCGACGCTGGCTCGCTGTGCGAATACGCTCCACCCGGACCTTGCCAGATCAGGTAAGCTTCCCCGGCGGGGTAGGGGAGACCGTAGGCGTATTTTCCTCCGACGAAGAATCTCGACTCATCCGCGGCGGGCACTTGCGGCAGAGGCGCGAGAAGCCCCGGCTTGCCTGCTTCCCCGTTGTCGTCCGCTCGCCGGACGCTGTACCGCCACGAGTATCTGAAGGAGGCGTTGCGAACGATCTCCAGGTTGCACAGAGGAATCGGCTCTTTTGCGGGCGGCAGGATGCCGACCAACGGCAGAGGGACGTTAACCCGCAGAGATGGATGCAAGTCCACATCAAACCGGAAAAGGACGGAGAATGACGCCCTGTTGGTGACCGAAAGCTCAATGCGGTTCTCTGTTCTCGTCGAAGCCACGTCCACGAGTTCTTCGAGCTTGTCCTCGAGGCGAGGCTGTGTCGGGTTTGGCGGATTGAGCTTGAAGCTTTCCTGAGGAACAATCCTCCAGACCCCGCCGAGAATCGTAAGCCCGACGTTCAGCGTCCTGTTGAGGTCCGCCTTGTGGTATTGCAGGACCACTTCCGCCGAGCCTTTCCTCGCTTCGATCTCCCAGGACTGGATTTTGAAACCGGCAAGAGCTGGCGCCTCCTCACTCCACTGTTGGATAAACTGCGCACGCCCCTGCTCGTCGGAGAAGATGGCCAATTCGGCCGCCTCCTTGACTCTGCGGTCCACCAAGAAGCCGAAGAATTGCGTGATGCGCTCAGCGGGGGCCTGCTCCAATGCGGAAGCGCGCGTCTGCAAGGCGAGCGCGACCAGAGCCACGAATAAAATCAATTTCTCTGCCTTTCGTTTGCGCTCCGCCAAGTTCTTCTCTCGCACGAGGGGATTCCTCGCATAGGGAATCTCAAGAATCGGATTCAGGCCGTCGGAAAGACCCTTTACCAGCACACGCCGGAGACATGGAGCGAGAACAAGTGCCTGTCCGACCTTGCAGTGCGCTACGACTGCGGACACACCATCACATAGTCCATCAACGCATCCATCCGGGCTGTCGCCAGAGCGACGGTCGTGTCAGCGGCGCCGTAGTACATTCGGAGTTCGTTAGTCTCCTTGTCGAGGACTGCCCCCGTCGGGAAAGTCACATGAGGCGTATCCCCGACCAGTTCGTAATTCTCGGCGGGACCGAAGACCCACTCGTTACTTCGACGGAGGATGCGGCGAGGGTCCTCCAGGTCGAGCAATGCCAAGCCGACGCGGTAGATACTTCCAGCAGCCGTGACTCGCACCCCGTGATAGATGATCAACCATCCCTGCGGGGTTTCGATGGGCTGTGCGCCGAGCCCCACGCGATGACAGTCCCACTGCCCGCCCCTCGTCGGGAGGAGCATCTGGTGGTCTCCCCAGTGTCTCAAGTCGGGCGAAAAAGCCAGCCAGATGTGCGCTTCTCCTCGAATGACCGGCCTGTGGATGAGGGCGTATCGCCCCTTGAAACGACGCGGGAACAAACAGGCGTCCTTGTCTTCCGGCGGCACGATGGGCCCGATCCGATGGAAGCTCCGAAAGTCGGATGTCAGCGCCAGCGAAACGAGAGGGCCGCCCTCGGAAAACGAGACGTACGTGATGGCGTACTCCTGCCCGTCCTCCAGCCAGACGATTCGCGGGTCTTCCAGGCCGAAGTTTCTCTCACGACCGGACGTGTCGGGGACGAGGCTCGGTTTCTCGTCAATCCGCCAGTCGGTTTTGCCGTCCTTGCTTCTGGCGATGGTGAGGTGGGAGAATCCCTGCATGTCCTCCACGCGGACCAACAAGAGCGTCTCGTCGTCTATCTGCGTCGCGCCCGGATTGAGAACGGCATTTACCGGGTACGGCCAATCCCTCGGAGAGAGGATGGGATTTCCCTCGTAGCGACGAAAGATGGGACTCGGTTTGCGAAAAGACGGCGGTCTCTTCATTTGGACAATCCTCCGGAATAGTCTGGTCAAAAGCGCGGCGACCAAGCCCGCTTGGCAGAAACCGTCTCGCTCGGGCACGTTGCCGCACGAGATACTTTCCTGGATACCTGTCGCGACTAACGTACTGACGGCTCAGTCCGCCAACTGCCTCAGCCCTTGGAGAATATTGCATTTCAGAGCCGACGTCAATCCTCGCCGTAGCCTAACGGGAATTTGCGCCCAGGGGGGAGCAACATAAGAAGGGTGTGTTCACTATCGGCTCGGTTGTCGGTGGCGAAGCTCCTCGGCGCGCCTGCCATCACTCGCGCCGAGATCGCAGACAGAGAACCCCCTGTGGGAAAAGCGTGGCATAGGTCGCCTGCCCGCCCATGACGGGGTGATCCACGGCTCCCGCCAAAGGCGGGATGCCACGGAGATGCATGTCCTGCGCACTCTGCGGTGAGTCCCTCCTGAGAGTTGGGATTACTGCTTCCGTCGTTTTTCTCTGGACGAAGGCGGCGAGGAAGCGGTACAATATTCTACGTGCATGGTGGGGCGTCGCAATAGCCGGTCCCCTCACCCTGGAGGGACGCGATGTTAACAGGCAGAGCCCAGGGGCTTGCCTCCGCAACTCCGTCAAGGCAGATTTGGGATTCCACTTCAGGCCGGTAAATCGAATACTGCCCCCGCCTCGGGCTGCAGGGATGCATGAACCGCAGTGAGCAGCCAGAGGAGGGTCTGTTGTCTTGTTTGGCAGCAAGATAAACGCGGGAGCAACTCGCGCATGGCCCGAGAGAACGTCCCCGATGTTAGCAGCGAGCGTTTTGACGCGGACGTCATAGAAAAGTCCTTCGTTGTGCCCGTGGTGGTGGATTTTTGGGCGCCATGGTGCTCGCCGTGTCTCGCCCTGGGTCCCATCCTTGAGAAGGTTGTCAGGGAGTTCAAGGGCAAGGTTGTCCTCGCGAAGGTGAATGTGGACACTTCTCCCGACCTTGCGGATGCGTACGGCGTCAGAAGCATCCCGAATGTCAAGCTTTTCGCCGATGGAAACGTCGTAGGCGAATTCATGGGTGTCATCCCGGAGTCGCAGGTGCGCGAATTCATCCAGCGAGCTGTCCCGTCGGGCGGGGAAGAGCCTCTTAAACGGGCGCAGGAGCTTCTGGCAAACGGGCAATTGAAGGAGGCGGAATCGCTCGCCCGAAAGGCGTTGCAGGAAAGGCCTGAGCATGGCGCTGCTCTCGAAATTCTCGCTGTGGCAGCCATGGCTTCGGGGCGAGTTGATGAGGCGATGGAGATGATTCGTCGGCTCGAATCCCCGTCGAAGGATATCCAGTTTCTCGCCGAGGGAGCTGACTTCTGGCGTCTGTGTGCGAAGGACAACGTCGAGGCGAACGGGCCGGCGGCTTCCCCGGAGGACGTTGAAAGCAAGATGACCCGCGCGGCGTGTCTTGCGTCGAAGGGAGACTTCATTCAGGCGCTCGACCTGCTTCTCGACGTCGTGCAGGCAAATAAATCGTTTCGAGACGGTTTGCCGAGGAAGGCGATGGTCTCGATTTTCGTCGCAATGGGGCTGAATAATCCGGTCGTCCGAGAATATCAATCGCGGCTGGCTCGTTTATTGTTCTGAAACGGCGCCGAGCTTTACATGAAGAGCAGACTTGCCCCGACGAGAAGCACGTCCAGTGTGCGCTTTTGGTCGGGCATCGGGGTAAAGGAGGAGGAAGCATGAAGATAAAAGCAGCGATGCTATTCGTTTTCATCTCAGCGCTCGTAGTTCCGCGGTGCTGCCTCTCCGTCGCAGCCGATTATGTGCGCGGTGAGATAATCGTGAAGTTTAAGGAGGGCGTCGGAGACGACGTGATCCGCAAAATCAATGCGTCTCATCGCAGCTCGGTCATCTATACGAGTCCCTTTGCGCGCTTCATGAGGGTCCGCATTCCGAGAAATCGAACCGTCGAGGAGATGATTGAGCTGTATGGCAGAAATCCGAACGTGGAATATGCCGTCGCGAATTCGATTGCGCGGGCTCACTTGGTCCCGGACGACCCGTTTTATGACCCATGCCAGTGGAACTTCGACGATCAGGAACCCGGCGGGAATCCTTATGGGGGAGCGAACGGTGGGGGAATCAACCTGGAGCCAGCGTGGGACGTATCGAGGGGATTGGGAGTTGTGGTAGCCGTCGTGGACAGTGGCGTCGCGTATCAGGACTACCGAGGTTACAGAAAGGCGCCGGACCTTTGGAACACGACTTTTGTTCCGGGCTGGGATTTCGTCAACAGGGATTCGCACCCGAACGACGACAACTCGCACGGCACTCACGTGACCGGGACCATTGCGCAGAACACCAATAACTCGATGGGAGTGGCGGGGGTAGCGTTTGCGTGCTCGATCATGCCGGTGAAGGTTCTTAACAGCGACGGTGAAGGTACTCTCCAACTACTTGTTGATGGCATTTACTACGCGGTGGATCACGGCGCTCACATCATCAACATGAGCCTGGGATGGTCGCCCGGATTCGACCCTGGCGAACCGCTGAAAGAGGCGCTCGATTACGCGTACGACCACGACGTGACCGTTGTATGCTCGTCGGGAAACGACAACGCCAGCACCGTCAGCTACCCGGCGGCTTACTGGACCACGATCGCCGTCGGCGCAACCCGGTACGATGAGACGAGGGCGCCCTATTCCAATTATGGGTCGGCGCTCGATCTGACGGCGCCGGGAGGTGATTTCGATGTTGACCAGAACGGGGATGGCTATGGCGATGGCATCCTCCAGAACACGTTCGACCCAATCACGCAGAACCCGCAGGATTTCTGGTACTGGTTTTTCGACGGCACATCTATGGCGGCGCCGCACGTGTCGGGCGTCGCGGCTCTCCTCATCGCAAACGGCGTTGTGACGCCGGATGACATCAGGCACGCCCTTCAGTCAACCGCCGAGGATAAAGGCGCTTCCGGTTGGGACACTCGGTACGGCTGGGGGATTGTGGACGCCTATGCGGCTCTGAATGCCCCGCCCAGTGAGTCCCGCCAGTTCACGCTTTCCGATGACACGCTCATGACGTTTGACGACACATTCGTCAAGCCCTTTGAAGGTTGGGCGGACGTTGTTGGGAGGACTGACCCCGCGCGACTGGGCGTTGAATACAGCGTTGACCTCCTCGGAGCCTGGGACGTCGAGGTGGGGGTCGGCGGGACTCCTTCACAGACGGACCTGAGCGGTTACTCAAGCTACGTTCTCACTTTCACGAATATCAGCGCGGAGGACAGCTTCAGTGTTAATGTTTACGTCAAGACGGGACCCGAACGGACGCATCAGTGGTCGCCTTGGTGGACGCTCCTCCCCGGCATGTCCGCAGAAGTGACACTGGACCTGACGACCGTGAGCAATGTGAGCGACGTCAGAGAGATAGGATTTGGTCTCGAAGCGTGGGTCGGCAACCAATTTGGTATGGCGGACTTCATCGAGGTCAAGGTCCAGCGTCCCGTCCTCGAATAGCGAGAACCATCTGCTCGATGACCCGCCTCTGAGGCGGGCTTCTGGACCAACGGGTCCAGCCATCGCCCCACCAAAACAGAGCCACGTCCCTGTGGGTGTTCACTTGAAGTCCCCCCGCTTTTTAGTACAATCCGCACCGAGGAAGGAAAGAGTCCTATGGCAGAGAGGGAATCGAGAGATGGCGTCTTGTGAGGAATTGCTGCGCCTTCTGAAGACAGCTACAGCAAGAGTCGAGTTGTCCCGGTTATATGGCGAAGGACGCGGCGTTATTGCTGGGCAGGTCAAGCGATTTGGGACGCTCATCCGGAAGCACAAGGAACGGTTCAAAACGAAGGCGAAGGAGGTCCGGCTGTTCAGCGCACCGGGGCGAGTGGAGGTCGGGGGGAATCACACTGACCACAATCATGGGAGAGTGCTGGCGGCGGCGATAAACCTCGACGCTGCGGCTGTGGCTTCTCGAGCGTCCGGCGACGTGATCACGGTTCACTCTGATGGCTACAACGAACCGTTTGTCGTTGGTGCTACCGACCTGAAGAAGAAGGACTCCGAAAAGGAGACATCGTTTGCTTTGATTCGAGGGATTTGTCGCGCCTTTCGGGATAGAGGATACGAGATCGGAGGATTCGACGCCTGCGTTACGAGCGATGTGGCAGTGGGCTCAGGGCTAAGCTCGTCTGCCGCGTTTGAGGTGCTTATCGCCGCAGTCCTGAATTGTCTCTACAACGGCGGCGCCGTGTCGGCAAAGGAGGCGGCGCTGACGGGAAAGTATGCCGAGAACGAATATTTCGGCAAACCGAGCGGGCTGATGGACCAAATGACCAGTGCGGTTGGGGGGCTGGTGACGATTGATTTCAAGAACCCCGGCGATCCCGTCGTCGAGAAGCTGGATTTCGAATTCGATTCGTGCGGCGTTGACGTCGTCGTCGTGAATACCGGTGGAAGCCACGCGGACCTGACCAAGCACTATGCCTCAGTTGCGGGGGAAATGAGGGATGTGGCGGAAGCCCTGGGTGGAGAGGTGTTGCGTGAGTTCTCCGTCGAAGAATTGATGAATTCGGTTGTCAAGTTGCGTGCGAGAGCCGGCGACAGGCCAATCCTCCGCTCGCTCCACTTCTTCGCAGAGAACGAGCGGGTTGTCCAGCAGGTTCATGCTCTGAAGGAACGGGACTTTGCGCGGTTCCTGCGCCTCGTGAACGAATCAGGGCGGAGCTCCTGGATGCTGTTGCAGAACATCTATGCTCCGGAACAACCTGCCGAGCAGGGCGTGTCGCTCGCGTTAGCACTTAGCGACGAGATGCTCAGGGGGAAAGGGGCGTGTCGGGTGCACGGCGGCGGTTTCGCGGGAACGATTTTGGCTTTTGTGCCCGGGGAGTTGACCGCCGAGTACATTCAGCGGATGAATGAAGTCTTCGGTCCGGGGGCGACACGGACTCTCCGCGTCCGCTGCCGTGGGGCAGGTGAAATAGTCATCAGATAACGGTGCCCGTCTTCATGCCGTCGCCCCTCGGTGCGCCGAGCGTCATGATTCACTCTGGATTTGCAGCGCGTCACCCTCTTTCGTATGAGTGAGAGCTATGACGAGCCAGCCTTTGCTCGCATCATAAAAGTAGCCCGCCGAAGCCCTGTCAATTTCCTCCGTCGAGGGAAGCCGCTTGCCATTGAGAAAGACCTCCGGCTTGAATGGGGAAGAAAGCCCTGCGACGAGAACGTAGCTCTTTATTCCGGGGAAGAATTTCAAGCGGAGATTGATAGTATCTCTACCGACCATTTGAGCTGTAACGATTTCCGCGACGGAACTGACAAATATCGGATTCCCTTTCCGGTTGAGAACGCCGTGTTTCAGGCCGGGGTCGTATCCGTTCAACGCGAGGAGGTTCACGAGGATATTCTCGGGGTTGAGGTCGGCAGGGTTGGGGTGGTTCTCAATCAGGTCCCACGAATCGGGGTAGCAGCCTTTGCTTTTCCCCTCCGCGTACTGCTGCCACATGGCGCTGACGGTGATTCCTTCCGCAAGACGACGCCAGTCGAAGGAGTTGTCGTACTGAGCGAGCCGGATAAGACTATATGCGTAAACGAGGGAGCACCATTGCACCGGTCGCCCGAGCCAGGAGTGCGTATAGAACGTCGCACCGAAGATCGGTATGCCAGCGTACCGCATCTGCGGCATATCCTCGCCTCGGTCCCATAGGTATATGAAGGGAATCCCGGTCTTCGCCCAAAACTTCGCTTTTTCAAGATAGCGGTCTTCGCCCGTAATTTCGTACGCGTGCACGAAGGCGCGCACCGCGTATGCCGCCGCCAAAACGTCCGGCGCGTAGATGGGACATTCCCATTCCTGCGCTCCCGTCGGAATCTTGTGGCTGTCAAGGAGGTTGAGAGCCTTGAATCCGGCTTCGATGTGTTTGCGGTTGCCCGTAACAATCGCTTCTCGGAGAGCCTGGCAGGCTCCTCTCGCGGACATCCCGCTTGTGGTGTCGCCCGGCTTGCCGAGTCTTGACTGTTTCTCGTCGGGCCGCCATCGCCACGAGCCGTCGGGCGACTGATTGGCAACCAGCCCACTAATGGCATTCTCCCAGCTCTCCACGGATTCGAACACCTGTCCTGCAAGGAACGGAAGTTCTCCGGTTAGAATATGGCAGCCGTCGGGCCGCCAGAGGCTTCCGGCGCCATATCGGCTTAAGCAATTGCGGATGACAAGCTCTGTCCGTTGATGGAGGGCTTGTCTCGTCTCGTCGTTTTGGGTCAAGAAGGAGTCCATGTTGAGAAGCGTGCAGTACCCCGGGAATGGGCCTGCTTGCCATCCGACGCAATGGCTCCATCCCTGCGCGGACTCGTTCCAGACACTCTGTAGGAAGCCGTGACGACACAGTGTGACCTCGTCGTCAAACGTGCGGGGCGGTTTGAGATCGGGAAGTCCGTGCTTTTGAACCCAGGCGACCGGGGCGTCCGTAACATCCGTGGTGTTTGCCATGAGGAGAATCGAAGCTTTCGTTCGCAGGGCTTGTTTCGGAGCGATGGACAGCGCACGTCTGCTATTCATCGTCCCTTCCTCAACGAACTCTGGCACGGGCGGCACGAGAATCGCCATGAGATGGTTGTCCTGGACGGGGAGGACGTTGGGCGACGAGAAAAGGGGGCTGGGCATTTGTCTCTCTTCGTACCACTTCTGGTGAACGTCCCACGCCAGCCCCAGGACGGTGTTACCTTTTCGCACAGCCACGAGAGGAATCGTAACGCGGAGCGGATGTGGAGTGAAACGACGACTCTGCGGAAACGCGATGTCGCGCGTGCTGGAGGAAGGCTCGTCCTTGCCGAGATATTCAAGCCCCGGAAACAGGGCTTGGTCTTTCGACCTGCCGAAGCTGCCGTCTCCGGCGAGAAGCTTAGGCGCTATGAACGAAAGAACTTCCGTCGGAGCGTCGGCAGTCAGCGCTGTCTCGACGTCCATCCATGGCGCCCCGTTTTCGATGGTGAAAGATTGCTCGAAGTGCCATCTCACAGAATCGTTATCGGCGAAGTCGTCGGAGAGGAGGATCCCAAGCTCGTCCGAGGCGATTGGCCTGCCCCCGATTGAATCGAGGCGAGCGTGACGTGACGGCTGGATTTCGACTTTTTGCGTGCTGCCATCTCGGAGCTTGATCGAAAGCTCGGCGAACGGTGCGAGGCGCCCCACGAGGCTCCACCGTTCTGCATCCTTCAAAAGGACCGCTCCGTACAGGAAGCGCCCGCCGCTGCGGACGAAGGCGAGCCGGTTAATCCCCTTTTCGAGGACGATGGAGTCTTCTCGCTCGTGGAAGCCGCCTGGGTCGGGTCCGACATGGCCGTAGTCAATGCCTTTTCCAGTGGGGGAGACGACCACATCGAAGGTCTTCAGCGCAGCTAAGCCTATCCTCAACGCGAATTGGAACTTTCCGGGGCTTGCGGGAGCGGCTACTCGCCAGGCAAGGACCCTTTCTTCGCCCGGCTTGAGCTCGTCGAGAATCTGTGTGGCCCTCTGTGCGCTCGGAAATCCGAATGCCCGATGCACGCCAAGGCGCACCTCAAACCGGTGTCCCGGTACGAGGGCGCCCTCTCCGACGTTTCTGAACGTGGCGATGATGTTGAAAAGTTCGTTCGGGCTGATGATGGCGGACGACTGGCTGATGGAAGCGACTTCGACTTTCGGGCTGTACGATACAAGACTGACGTTGCTTGGTGTTGGACTTGACCCGTCGGGGAGCTTCATCTGGGGCAGGCGAGGTGGTCCCTCCCCGGACGGAAGCGCTGGAAACCAAGCGAGTGCCCCTTCCGGCGATTTGCCGCCACGCTTTATGGCGCCGGAGCCGCGTGCTCCCAGAGCGGGCCAGTCCGCCTGGACTTCCTGGCTCGGCGGAATCTGAAACAACAGGAAATTGGGCTGGGAAGGTGCGCCTCGCGACTCCGGGACCGGTCGAACAACGACAACCCTTGGGTCGCCCCACAACGCCCAATCGGCAGAACTGTTGCGATTTCTATCGCAGACGAGTGTCAAGCGGATTTTCCGATCCGCCTGCTTGCTGAGGTCGAGAGCGACATAGAGCCATCCGTCTCTGTCCCAGGCTTCCTCGAGGGCCTTCTCTCCGTCAACGAGGACGCGGAAGATTACCCCGTCCGCGGCTTCCCTGTCGGCGTCCTTCCAACCCGGCCTGAGCCCGACGGCAGAGAGAAACAGCAGCCGCTCTTCTTTTCCGAGCTTTGGGAGAGCGATGGAGTAAGCAGCAGAAGCGGCGGTTGTCTCTCCCGAGGGAGGATGCAGGAAGAGGTATCGCTTCAGCAAGGAGTAATTGAATGGACGATTGCCCCGGATGTCCCCGACGGCTGACTCCGGGCTATTTTGAATCTCCGCCGACTTGTATTCCTCGACGAGGTCACAAAGAATTTCCGCTTCTGCCCACAGGGCTCTCACTGCTCCGTCTGCGCGGCCGGCGGGAAAGAGGCTGAGATAGCCGGACACAACCAAGGCAGCGAAGAGCGTTTTGCGAAGCGGTGATCTCGACCCATTTGACGGCACAGCGCTTTTCTCCCCTTGCCAACACAGCGCTTGAGGCGACGCGCCTGTCATTGCTTGTCCCATCCCACTTCGAGCACTCGGGTCTCCAACGGTTCCAGTTCCAGAGAAACGCTTTCCCCGCGCGAGACTTCGGTTTGCAATGATTCCGTGGTGGGATAGATTTTGCCTAAGCGAACCCGCTGGGCAGGCTTCGGCAGGTCAACCGAGTCGTCGAACGGAATCTCTCCCTTTCTCTTCTCGAGCGATGGGTTGCGGATGAAGATAAATCCCTTCTGCGGAGACGGTTCACGCTGCGGAAAATGGACGTAGGCATAGACCTCGCCCTTGTGCGGATTGCCAAGCACCATTTTCGTGTGCGAGAAAATGCCCGCGTTGTCCGTCCACCACCTGACCTTCTCCGCCAGAAACGCCAGTTCCTTGTCCGACATGATGGAGGGGCTGATGTAAAGCTCCAGGTGCATGGTCCCCATGCCGAGGTTCATCATCACGTGGTCTTGCCAGTCCTTCTCGGATTCGTCCTGGTCCGGTGCTCGATACGAATCGGTATCGTACCTCCCCTTGACGATGCCGACGGTCATGAGCGCGTTGATGGGATATTGAGCCTTGCCCTCGCGGAAGGCGGTGTGCATCCTCCAATCCTTGTACGTGATGGACCGCTGTCGGACGCTCCCCCACCCGTCGTGCCCATAATCGGCGCCCTGCATCCAGACCGAATCGGCGTGTTCCAGCCACCAGGGGCTCTGCCAGGTCCCCGTCGTGATATTGATGAAGACCGCGGGTTTCTGCTTCTTCAGTGAGTCGAGAATCGTAATGAAGGCATCGGTCAAAGCCATCTGAGAGTATAGTCCGATGCGATGACGGTGCGCCGCATCTTGACAGAAGCTTGGGAAACCATCGAACTTGAAATAGGTCGTTGCATACCCGCGCAAGAACCCCATCGCGCACTCGCGAAACCGACTATTGTAGATAGGAGCAGCCAGACAGAAACCTTCTTGCCGGAAGCCGGGCGACTGCAGCAGCTCGAACCCCTGAGCAGTCCCGTAAGTGATCCTTTCCTTCTGGGCCTGGCCGTAGCCTCCCCACGGGGACAGCCAGAAGCCGATGCCACTGGAAATCTTCAACGCCTCCTGCTCGATCTTCGTGAACTCCGACGGGAAGCGGTCTTTTGACGCTCTCCACAGGCTGCGGTGATCGTCCCATCCATCATCGAGGACGATCGAGTCGAGCCGGATGCCGTGGGGCTGACAAAACTTCTCTCTCAGCAAGCGCAGCGACTCCAGGCAGGCCTTCTCGTCGAAATCCCGAAGATCGTACCAGCTATTCCAGAGCACGAAGGGTCGCGGCGGGCGCAATCGGATTGTGTCCACGTATTTCATGAACGCTTTTTCGATGGTATTCTCCGGCGCGACTCCGATCACAGCGACATGGCTGCCCACCGCCGTCAAACCGACCGGCAGCGCATATTCATATCCCACGCGGATTCTTCCTCGCCCGTCGTGCAGAATCGTGCAGGCCGGATACTCCACCCCGAAGAAAAGGTCACGGTAATAGAGGGGCTGACCAAGTCCCGGAAATTCGATCACGTCCTTCGGCTCAGGAAGGTGCAGGACATCAACGTCTATCCGATTGACCACAACCTCTCCCGGCTCCAGCTTCGAGACCGAAAGCCTTTTCTTGAGGAACGGATTGTCTGCCTCCAGCTCGTAGAGCAGCGACATCGCAAGTCCTGCACGGGGGCACGTCGCGACGATCTGCGCCGTTTGAACTCCCTCGGGACTCGTCAGGTTGCCGACTTTGTGGACCCGACACCGCGAGATGTCGGCCAACCTCTCTTCCGTCATGACCATGAAGACTGGCGAAGAAAACGTGTGCTTTCTGTCGAGACCCTTATTGACTATTGTGACCTCCGCATCCTTTCCTTCCCGCAACTTCACCTCATAAGAAATGTATTTGTTCTCGATCAGAAACCGCGAAGGAGATGACTCGCCTGCGTCCTCGGCAAAGGTACTTGCGCAGAGAGACGCTGCAAGCAGGACCGTCAGAGCTTCGATAATTGCCCGGAAAAAGCGGCTCGCCATATCTTTCCTCCGTCGAGTCACGTTCTTTTCCGAAACTCAGGATTCAGTTCAGTGCGAACATATCCGTAATGCCCTGCGACGTCAAGTCTATCTTGGGTTGGCATGCCGGGCTTCGAAACCCCACCCCGGCTGCGCCTGACTTTCCTCGTGCGGGTGCTTGTCCCAGCGTCGGAAGATGGCTTCGGTGGGACGGCTCGCTCTTTAGACCTTGCGGCGGCAGCGGGAATTCGAAGACGGAAGGAGTTCGAGCAGCCTTTCAACCTCCCCTCGACGGCTTTCGGCTTCTCGCTGAACCTCCTTGACGAACGAATCCTCCTCGGCTGGCGGATGTGCCTCCGCGTAATCGTCAATGATCCGCGCGCCCCGAATGTCGTCCTTGCGTTTTGTCTCGAGGATGTCGCGGGCAATTTTCTGCTCCATGTCAACAAAGAGGGAGAGGTTTTGACGGAGGCCGTCTCCGGGGAGCTCGTTCAGCAGAAGGGTTCTCTCATGCTCCCATCTCTCGTCGGAGGATTTGACCAGGAGGAAGCTCGCCGGAATCTTCTTGCCGCCCGCGCTGAGCTTCTGAAGTTCTCTGAACAGGCCTTTCAGGGCATAGTACCTTATGTAGAAGCTGTAGGTCTCGATAGCCGTTTTCCGACTCGCTTCGAGAAGGTAGTTTTTCCCCAGCCCTGGGATATCCTTGTCGGTATATACGTCTTTCCCGCCGACGCGGCCCAACGCCTCCCTGGCTGCAACCGTCATCCTCATGATTTCGGGTCGCAGTGCCTCCGGGTCAAATTTGAGCCGTCGAGCCTTGTTTCTTTTGATGTACTTGTTCTCGTTCCTTTTCACCATGAAGATATTGTTCGCGAGAACCCAAGCGGGGATGATTTCGTTGAAGGCTGGCGGAATCCCGTCGAGATGCGTCGCGGGGGTGTTGATCAACGAGAATGGAAAGAGGACCTTCTGGGGCAGAGTCGTCGCGCCAGTGGCGATAATGGAGTAGGGAGCACGGGAAAAATCCGACGGGAATTTGATGTTCGTCCCCAGCCCAAAAAAGTTCCCTTCTCCCGGTCGGATTTCCTGGTCGGGGAGACGCGAGGTGTGATTGCTGCCGATGTTGGCTCCATATGCGACATTGCCTTTGCCCTCAGGCCAGAATGCAGCAATCAGGAGAGCTTGATGATGAAAGCCGACAAAGGGCCCGACGAGCGACGCCGTAACCTCTCCTTCCCCGATGGCACTGTTTGGCCCAACGATCGAGGTTGTGACTTTGCCGTGTCGTTCCGCTCCGCAGTGCTCACAGAGAACGGAGCTCTCGATGATTGCCATGGAGTCAACGTGGCAGCCCCATTGAACAACGGAGTTGCTCACGATCGCGCCGCCTTCAACCCGGGTCCCTTCGTCAGCGTTGCTGAGGAGAGACGCGTTTTTGACAAGCGTTGCCCCGTCAACGACGGCGCAGGGCCCGATGAACGCGTCTTCGATTCGGGGACAATTGCGGACGACCGCCCCGTCTCCGATGAATCCTCTTTCCCCGGCGATCTTCTTCAAGTACGTGTCCAAAAGAGACTGGTAGGCTTCAAGGAGGGAAACGTCCTTGCGCGAAGTTGCGATTCGCGCGGCGATATCCACCGTAATCTCGGCGAAAATTCCCACTTCTCTTCCGCCGGTTTCGAGTCCGACCGAGATAGCCTGCCCCGTCCCAAAGCGACACGGAGGATTGGCGGACACAACGCCGTTGCCGAACACAACCGCTTTTTTCCCGATGAGATAGTTCGCCAGAAGCTTCGTATCCGCAACGAGGGCGTTGTCCGCGATAACGGAATTGACGACTCGGCAGTTATAGAGTCCGGTCGGAATCTTTATGCCCGGGGAAGCCGCCAGCCCTTCCTCGAACGTGCCCAGGACAACTTCCCCTTCGAAGACGCAGTTCCGAACTCGAGAGGGATTGAATCCCGGGGCCACGCGCACTCTGCCCCAGTCCGAAGAGCTATTGCCGTTCTTTTCGAGCGCGGCCTGGAGTTCGCCGCCGACCGGCCTCAACCGTGAACCCACCCAGTGCCGGGTCGGACGGGAGGGCAGAACGATGAGGTCCGACTTCCGTGTCGCCTCCCGAATAGCACGGAGCAATTCGCTTCTGGTCATGCCTACTCTCTTCATAAGGACTCGCGGGTTTGCCCAGAGCTGCGTGTTCGACAGCGCAGCAGGCTCACCGGCGGGTCAGCCCTTCCCTTTGGCGGCAGATTTCAAAACGAACCGGGATAACCCGCTCGCCGCCTGCCGTTCCAGGAAGAAGACGCACTTCGCATGCCTTTGCAGTAAGGACGCTGGAACGTCCGGAGTGATTTTCCCCTCGACGCATTTGGCGACAGCTTTCGCCTTGTGGGCGCCGTCGGCGATCAGGACAACCTCATGGGCTTCCAAAATGGTGCCGATGCCCATACTCACCGCCTTCTTCGGGACCTCGCTTTCATTCTGGAAAAACCGGCTGTTATCGCGAATTGTCTCCGTTGTGAGTTCCACGACACGAGTCCTCGAATCTCCGGCGGAACTGGGCTCGTTGAAGCCGATGTGCCCATTGCCCCCAATTCCGAGGAGCTGGACGTCAATTCCTCCCGCTTGTTTCATAGCCCGCTCGTAGGCGGCGCACATTGCGTCAAGGTCCGAAGCCATCCCATCGGGGAGGTGCGTATTCCGTTTTGAAATGTTGATCTTGTTGAAAAGATTCGTGTCCATGAAATATCGGTAGCTCTGGTCGTGCTCCGGCGGCAGTCCGACATACTCGTCGAGATTGAAAGTCACCACACGCGAGAAATCCAATCTGCCCTCCTCGTACATGCGTACGAGCGCGGCATACATCTTGACCGGAGTGCTTCCGGTCGCAAGTCCCAGGACGATGTTTGGCTGTTTTCTGATCCTCTCCGCAAAGAACTCCGCCGCCGTAAGGCTCATCTGCCCACTCGTCTCGAGAATGCGAATCTCCATTCTCTGTCCTTCCCTCCTGTTGTTTATGGTCCGAGGCTTGTTCAGCAATTCGTGATTGGCTGCGAGGCGCACCCTCGCATGCCGTTGCGATGCAGACGCATCACAAAAAAAAGCCCCGGTGGCAACAACCGCCGGGGCATTTTCTCGGAAGGGCCGCGCAATGTCAAACCAAATCAAACCTTCACGACATTGCGGGCTTGAGGCCCTCGCCCGCTGTCAACGACCTCGAACTCGACCTCCTCGCCCTTCGCCAGTGTTCTGAACCCTTCCGCCATGATCGCGGTATGATGAACAAAGACGTCCATCCCTTCCTCATTTTCAATGAAACCGTAGCCTTTTCTGTCATTGAACCATTTCACTTTGCCTTTCGCCATAGCTACTTCTCCCTTCACGCACAATTCAGAACACTCAGGTCACGATACAAAAAGACAGGAACCTTCTGGTTCCTGTCAATCATTTACGAATTCACGACCGACACCTACCCCCCAGACACTATGGAAAAAGACCGTACAACAGTACAAACGCGGGCAAGCTACACGAGCACCCCCGATTTGTCAAGTACAATTTTTCGTGCGTTGGTAATCCCTCAGTCTTGGGCGGACAACGAAGCGTCAGGGCGGCAGCCGGGTCAGAAAGAAAGTGGCATCCCGCCCCGCCCTTGGCGGGGGACACGTGGAGAATCATGGACAAGATGCCCATGCCACAACAAAACCCCCACTTCTGCCATCCGGGGCGGTGCCCTCACCGCCCGAAAGTGAGGCATTACCGTGCGTTGTACCCCCTCACTCTTGGGGGGGGGAGACCCCGTAAACGCCTCGGTCCCGGGCGCCGACACAAAAGCCCGCCTTGTTTCCTATTCGCGTCCATCTGCGTTCATCTGCGGTTTCCTTCTTCGCTGCGGACCCGGCCAGCCCCGCCAGAGACGGGGACGCCCGTCGGAGAAACGTGGCATGGGCGTCTCGCCCGTGGCAGCCGGAGCTCTCACGGACCCCACCCCGCCGAACGCCGGGGATGCCACAACCATCTCTCCTCTGCGCTCTCTGCGGTGAGTCCCTCCCGTAACTGAGGAATTACCGCGCGTTGCGGCTCCTGCGAGGGACGGCGCGATCAACGACGGAAAATGGAACCCCAGCCAGGCGTCTCCTTGATCGGGTGATTGCATGTCCGGGCTTCCATATTTGGAGAGGGCGTGGTATAAAGTCAAAGGTGGGGCGCAACGTTGCCCTCGACACAAATTCAGAGAAGACTATTGGGGGTTGGCATGAAGAAGCACGCAGCCAATTTGATCCTGTTGCTTTTGGGACTGAGCATCCTGAATCCCGCCTCGCTGGGCGAGGAAGGTAAGACGAGCTATACCTGCCCGGCTTGCGGAAACCAATTCGAGGGACCGGTTCCCTCGAAGGAGAGCTTTGAAGTTCAGCTCTCCGACGGGAAAAGCACGGACAGTGACTTCTGTCATTACTCGGAAGGCGAGTCGCCCATGCTGCGCATGGTGGCGACGTGTCCGAAATGCATGTATTCGGCTTTCGGGAAGGGGTTTTCGATGCCGCTCCGCGACGGGCAGAAATCGGAAATCAGGACGATGCTCGAGAAATATCCGCCGCCGTCAGTCAAGGAAGAGGGAATTCCGGCGTGGATGAGCTGGCAGTACGCGGCTCGCTGCTACAACGTTGTCAGGAAGGACGTTCTTTTCGCCGGGCAGGCTTTCCACGGAGGGGCTTACTGCGCCCGGATCGAAGCGACAGCTCTCGCGACAGTCAAACTTGCCATCGAGAATCCCGAATCGGTCCTCCCGCAGTTGGAGGAAGTCGAAAAGAAGATTGCCGCGGAGAACGACAAACAGAAGAAGATGGAACTGATGATGGTCGCCGCGCAGGCGGCGCACAGGGGCGGTTTCATCGAGACACGAGATAAGTGGGTCGCGCAGTTGCAGAAACAAGCCTCCGCTGACGACGCCGCCAAGAAGCAGATCAAGAAGTTTACCGAGCTTGTCGCCGCCGAGGAGCAATGCCTCGAGGAAGCCCTCACCTGCTATCAGACGGCGATGGAAAACGCCCTGGTTTCTAAAAGAAACCGCCCGCTCTACAATTACCTCATCGCGGACATCATGCGGCGGCTCGGGCGACGCCGGTCACCCGTCGTGGGGTCCTATGCGCGCGTCATCGAGGACGAAGCCGCCCGCTCCGACCTGAAGCGCCTGGCAAACTACTTTGTCGAGTATTTGAGCCGTTAAAAGGAAAAGCCCGCTCCCATCGGAACAGCGGGCTGTTTCCCACGCGGCTCGCGAATCCTCGCAGCAGCGAACTCACCGAGCCGCACGACTTTTCTGCCCTAGGAAAAGCAGCCTGTTGATGGCGTTCACGTAGGCTTTCGCGCTGGCTTCGATGATGTCCGTACTTGCCCCTCGGGCCGTTACTTCGCGCCCTCCATGGCGCACGCGGACAGTGACCTCTCCGACGGCATCTTTCCCACTCGTGACGGCGCGGAGCGAGTAATCTACCAAGCGGCACTTGATCTTCGTGATTCTTTCAATCGTCTTGTACGCGGCGTCAACGGGACCGTCCCCGCAGGAGGCGTCCTGGATGACGTTGTCGCCCTTTTTCAGGCAAACGGTCGCGGTGGGGATGGTGCTCGTGCCGCTGCTGATCTGGATGTACTCAAGCTGATAGACAGAAGGGACGGTAACCAACTGCTCCTCGATGAGGGCGTGGAGGTCGTCGTCATAAATCTCCTTCTTCTTGTCGGCAAGCGCCTTGAAGGTGGCAAAGGCTTTATCCACTTCTTCGCGGCTCAGCTTGTAGCCCAGTTTCTTCAGCCTCTCGCTAAAGGCGTGCCTGCCGGAATGCTTCCCGAGAACGAGCCGACTTTCGGTCAGCCCGATGTCCAGGGGCTTCATGATTTCGTAGGTCGTCCTTTCCTTCAGAATGCCGTCTTGGTGAATGCCCGCCTCGTGAGCAAAAGCGTTGTCTCCGACGATGGCTTTGTTCGGCTGGACGACGATTCCCGTCATTTTGCTTACCAAGCGGCTGGTTCGGATGATCTCGCGGGTGTTGACGCCGGTGGTGAAATCGAGGGCGTCCTTGCGGGTGCGGATCGCCATCACCACCTCCTCCAGGGAGCAGTTCCCGGCTCTTTCTCCGATGCCGTTGATGGTGCATTCCACCTGCCTCGCGCCGTTCACGACAGCCGATAGAGAATTCGCTACCGCAAGCCCGAGATCATTGTGGCAATGGACGCTGATGACCGCCTTGCTGCCATTGCGGCTGCTCTCCCGGAGATGCTTGATGACCCTCCCAAATTCATCCGGCACGGCGTACCCCACGGTGTCCGGGATGTTGACCGTCGTGGCTCCCGCGTCCACGACGGCATCAAACACTTCCGACAGAAAATTGAGGTCGGTCCGGGAAGCGTCCTCCGGAGAGAACTCCACGTCGTCCACGAATTTCTTGGCATATTTCACCGATTCGACAGCCAGCTTGAGAATTTCCTCCTCCGCCTTCTTCAACTTGTACCGCATGTGGATTTTCGACGTCGCCAGGAAGACGTGAATGCGAGGCTTCTTCGCCTTCTCGACTGCCCCGGCGGCAGCGTCAATATCCGCCTTCATACAGCGGGCGAGGCCGGCCACAATCGGTTTGCTGACCGCTGCTGAGACCGCCTTAACGGCCTCGAAATCGCCCGGCGACGAGATGGGGAATCCGGCTTCGATGACATCCACGCCCAACCTCTCCAACTGTCGCGCCACTTCCATCTTCGCCCTCGTGTCCATGCTGGCGCCGGGGGACTGCTCGCCATCTCGCAGCGTCGTATCGAAAATGATTATCCTTTCACTCATCTTTTCACCTTTCAGGGAATGACAATGGGGTGTCTGATTCGTTTAGCGTTTCCGTCGGCAGCGAAGGCCCACTCCGCGCCTCGCGCCGGCCAGTCCGCTGCACCTGTAAACCCAGCGGCTACCGACAATGGGCGCGACGCAGAGCAGGCGCCAATAGGCGGAGATGGCATCGAGTCTTCACTCGCCATCTTTCAAATCTCAACCCGGCGTCCGCCGAATCGAATAGGACTGCGCAGGTTCCGTTGAACATGAGATGCAGTTCAGCCTTATGCCAATTTCACTTCTTAATCCAGCTCATCATGGCACGAAGTCTCTCGCCGACTTTCTCAATGAGCTGCTCTCTTCCCTTCTGGATCAGCGCCCGGAAAACTGGGCGGTTCGCCAGATTCTCGAGAATCCATTCCCGGGCGAATTCCCCACTGCGAACCTCCGCGAGGATTCGCTTCATTTCCTTCCGCGTCTCGTCGCTGATGATACGTTTGCCGCGGGTGACGTCGCCGTACTTGGCGGTGTCGCTCACGGAGTAGCGCATGCCGGTGATTCCTTTCTCGTACATGAGGTCAACAATCAGCTTTAGCTCATGGAGACATTCAAAATAGGCGATCTCGGGTTGGAAGCCCGCTTCCACAAGCGTGTCGAAACCGGCTGTCACCAACTCCGTCACTCCGCCGCACAGAACGCATTGCTCTCCGAAAAGGTCCGTTTCGGTCTCCTCGGCAAACGTCGTTTCAATGACGCCCGCTCGCGTGGCGCCGATACCTTTTGCGTAGGCGAGCGCTAAATCCTTCGCCTTGCCGCTGCGGTCCTGATGAACCGCGATGAGGGCTGGCACTCCGCCTCCCTCCAGGAAAACCCTTCGCACGAGACTGCCAGGACCCTTCGGGGCGACCATAAACACGTCCACGTACGGCGCCGGGACAATCTGCCCGAAATGGATGTTGAAGCCGTGCGAAAAGACCAGCGCGTCGTTCTCCCGAAGGTTCTGGGCGACAGCGCTTTTGTACAGGCTCGCCTGAACCGTGTCGGGAACAAGCATCTGGACGATCTGCGATTCCTTGGCGGCGGTCGCTGCGTCAAGCGGCTTGAATCCCGCTTTCACCGCCGACTTATAATTCTCCGTTCCCTCCAGTTCCGCGATGATGACGTCCACGCCGCTGTCGCGGAGGTTCTGCGCCTGGGCGTGCCCCTGACTGCCATAGCCGATAATAGCGACGGTCTTGCCCTTCAGGAATTCGACATCGGCATCGCGGTCGTAGTACATCTTTGCCATTCTGAGGTCCTCCCTTATGTCGTGGGTTCGACTTGCTTCCGCTTGCCCTACTTTCTCGACATGGCAATCTTGCCTGTCCTGGTCAACTCCTTGATCCCGAACGTGCGGAGCAGATCAATGAACGCGTTGATCTTGCTCTCGTTGCCGGTAACCTCCACGATGAGCGTGTTGTGATTTACGCTGACGATCCGGGCTCGGAAAATGTCCACAATCTGCATGACTTCGGACCGGGTCGTGGAGTTGACGTTGACCTTCACCAGAGCCAACTCCCTGTCCACGTAGTCCTCGCCCTTGAAATCGGTAACCTTGATCGTGTCTATGAGCTTGTTGAGCTGCTTATTGACCTGCTCTAAGACTCGATCATCGCCCTCGACGACAATGGTCATCCTCGATTTTGTCGGGTCGAGGGTCTCCGCGACGCAGAGGCTGTCAATGTTGAATCCTCGACCGCTGAACAGCCCGGCGATCCGCGCCAGGACGCCCGACTTATTCTCAACCAAAACCGACATGATGTGCTTCATATTGACTCCCCCTTTACGTCAAATGCCTATCTCAAGTTTGTCGCGCAGGCATTGCCTTGCCTCCGAACGGAAGCGCGCTCACAACAGCTCGACGCCATCAATCATCTCGCTGATGGGTGCTCCGGCTGGCACCATCGGCCAGACATTCTCTTCCTTCTCGACGCGGAAGTCCATGAACACGGTGTTCGGTGTGCGGATGGCCTGCTCAATCGCCTCCCGAACGTCCTCTGGTCTCTCGATCCGCATGCCCACCGCCCCGTAAGCCTCCGCCAGCTTGACGAAGTCGGGGACATAGAGGGGGCAATCTTTCCGCGGGTCGTTGCACTGCTGGTCGCACTCAACATTCTGAGCAAGGCACGTGTAGGCGTAGTTCTTCTGATAGAACAATCCCTGCCACTGCCGAACCATGCCCAGAAACTGATTGTTCAAAATCGCAACCTTGACCGGAAGCTTGTTGTGAACCGCCGTAGCAAGCTCTTGAATGTTCATCTGGATGCTTCCGTCGCCGGCAATGTCGAAAACGATTCTGTCCGGGTTGCCGACCTGAGCGCCAATCGCCGCCGGAAAACCGTACCCCATCGTGCCCAAGCCGCCCGAAGAGAGGAACTGCCGCGGAAGCGTGTATTTGTAGAACTGGGCAGCCCACATCTGATTCTGCCCGACCTCTGTGCAGATGATCGCTTTCCCTTCCGTGGCGCGGTAAATCTCCTCGACGACGTGCTGGGGCTTGACCCGCCCGTTCTTGCTCGGCTGGTAGCTCAGCGGGTACTGCTCCTTCCACTTCTTGATCTTCGCTATCCATTCTTCCGAGTCGGCTTTCTCGACGATCTTGTTCAGCTCCATGAGCACTTCTTTCGCGTCGCCGACCACCGGGATGTGGACCGTAACGTTCTTGCTAATGGACGATGGATCAATGTCAATATGGACGACCTTGGCGTGTCGAGCGAACTCGGAGAGCTTTCCCGTGATCCGGTCGTCGAACCTTGCTCCGACGGCGATGAGAAGGTCAGTCTCCACGACCGCCATGTTCGCGTACCTTGTGCCGTGCATTCCGAGCATCTTGAGGGCGAGCTCATCCGTTTCGGGGAAGGCGCCCAAACCCATGAGCGTCGTTGTTACCGGAATTTGCGCCTTGTGCGCCAACTCGTACAACTCCTTGTGCGCTCCCGAAATGATGACCCCTCCTCCGGCGTAAATGACAGGTTTCCTGGACTTCTTGATTGCCTCGGCGACCTTCTGAATTTGCCTGATATGCCCCTTGATCGTCGGGTTGTATCCGGGGAGGTCAACCGACGACGGATACCTCTGCGAGGTTGTCTTCTGCTGAACGTCCTTGGGAATATCAATCACGACGGGGCCCGGTCGTCCCGTCCTTGCGATATAGAATGCTTCCTTCATGACGGATGGAAGCTCGTCCACATTCCTAACCAGGTAGCTGTGCTTTGTTATCGGGCGGGTGATGCCGGTAACGTCCGCCTCCTGGAAGGCGTCGTTCCCTATCATCGGCGTCGGGACTTGCCCGGTGATTGCGACTATCGGAACCGAATCCATATATGCCGTCGCAATGCCGGTAACGAGGTTCGTCGCCCCCGGACCCGAGGTGGCAAAACAGACGCCGACCTTCCCCGTGGACCGGGCATAACCATCTGCGGCGTGAGCCGCTCCCTGTTCGTGCCGCGTCAAAATGAATTTGATCGGCGATTTGTTCATCAAATGGCAGATGTCGAGAACCGACCCACCCGGAATCCCGAACATATACTCGACACCTTCCCTGACGAGTGCGTCTATAACGATCTCAGCTCCTTTCATTGCAGTGCTCCCTCACATCTATATGAAGATTGTCCATCCAGTCTGTTCGTTCACTCCAGAATGGCTCCCTTGCCGGCGGAACTCACTCGCTCGATATACCGCGCCAGCCAGCCCCTCGTCACTCGGGGCGCCGGCTTCTGCCATCGAGAGAGCCTTTTCTCAATCTCCTCCTCGGACGCGAGAAGGTCCACCCTCCGAGCCGGGATGCTGATGCGTATTCTATCACCGTCTTTCACAATGGCAATGGGTCCCCCTTCCATCGCCTCCGGCGAAATATGTCCAATGCACGGGCCTCTTGTCCCGCCGGAAAAGCGACCGTCCGTAAGAAGAGCGACCGACTCCGACAATCCCATACCCACGACGGTGGCTGTGGGAGAAAGCATCTCCCTCATCCCGGGACCTCCTTTTGGCCCCTCGTAGCGAATCACAATGACGTTGCCGGGCTTAACCTTTTTCGCCATGATGGCTTTCATCGCCTCTTCCTCCGAATCGAAGACCTTCGCCTCTCCCTCGAACTCCAACATCGTTTCGGGCACGGCGCTCTGCTTGACGACTGCGCCTCCCGGCGCGAGATTCCCGCGGAGGATTGCGATTCCACCCTCCGGATGGTAAGCGTTGTTGAGGTCGCGGATAATGTCCGCGTCGTACCTCTGCGCTGCGGCGGCGATCTCAAGGATGGTCTTGCCGGACACGGTCAAAGCGTCGTTCAGTTTCGGGGCAAGGACCTTCAGGACTGCTGGGATGCCGCCCGCGAACTCCAGGTCCTCCATGAAGTAGTCCCCGCCGGGCGTTATGCTGCAAATGTGCGGAGTGCTTCGGCTGACGACGTCAAACGCCTCTAACGATAGATCAATTCCCGCCTCGTGCGCAATCGCCGGAATGTGAAGGACCGTGTTGGTTGACCCGCCCAGCGCCATATCCACACGAACACCGTTCTCGATGGACTGCCGCGTCACGATCTTCCTCGCAGCGATGCTCTCCTTCACGAGTTCCACGACCCGCCGCCCGCTTTCGTACGCTATCCTCGCCTTGTCAGCGGAGACCGCTAACGCGGTCGCGCATCCGGGGAGCGACAGGCCCATCGCCTCGGTCACGCAAGCCATTGTATTCGCTGTGTAGAGACCCTGACAGGAGCCGGGTCCAGGGCAAGCTCTTTTCTCCAGCTCCGCCAACTCCTCCCTCGACATTTTCCCGGCGAGGACTTCCCCGATAGGCTCATACGAATCCCGAACAAACGAGAGACGCCGCATCTTATATCTTCCGGAAAGCATCGGTCCCGCTGTAACCACAATTCCGGGAATGTCCACCCTCGCCAGCCCCATGATCATCCCTGGCGTAATCTTGTCGCAATTGGTGAGGAGCACCAGGCCGTCCAGGCGATGCGCCTCGGCCATGGTCTCTATTGTGTCCGCAATCAACTCGCGGCTGGGGAGGGAATACTTCATCCCCGAGTGCCCCATAGCAATGCCGTCGCAGATTCCCGGAGCACCAAACAGGAACGGATGTCCCCCGCCAGCGTGGACTCCGTTCTCAATGGCGCGTTCCAGCGCCCGCATCCCCGTATGCCCGGGGACGATGTCGCTAAAACTGCTCGCTATTCCGATGAAAGGTTTGTTCAGGTCCCTCTCGCAGATGCCGGTCGCGTACAGCAATGCACGGTGAGGAGTTCTTTCCAATCCCTTCTTAATCTGGTCGCTTCTCATGTCCGAATCCTCTTTCTTTTTCCGAAGAGCTGGACAATCACAAAACGAAACTTTTCCCGAAACAAAAAACCCACCATCTTTCCGACAGTGGGTTGAGTTTCCCTATGTTGCCTTTTTTTCTACGGTGCTCTGGAGGCTCTCACAGGCGATACTCTCCCCACTGACTCGCTCCGCACCAATAGAGCGAGCCCGAGTACCACAACCACGACGAGAGCTAAATTGAAACTGATTGCCATTTTTCCTCCAGAGACGCCTTCAAACCAACAGTCGGGCGAAAATTTACCATCCCTTCATTCAACCTGTCAAGCCTTTTTTATGCCAACCGACAACGCCGAGAATAAAGGATACCAGGGAGGCTCCACTCTGCGGTTCCACAACGGGCAGCGAACGGAGGCACGGTTCCCTACTCGACGGCAATCTTATAGTACCGAACCTTTGCAGATTCCGCGCCTTCGTCAACGTAGATTTCCTCCCCGCCGGTTCCCGCAATCTCCGCTCCGACAGGCGACCATTCTCCGCCGAGGTCATCCGCCGCGTAAACCCAGTACTTCCTCCCGACGGCCGTCCGCCAGCTGATGACGACGCCTGGGTTATTGGCTTTCACGGAAGCGACCGCAAAGATTGACTCCGCAGACTTCGGGTCTGTCCCCGCGATCATCTCACTGAGGTTGCTCATGCCGTCGCCGTCCGGATCGCCCTCGGGCCCGTTCCATCCGACACCGCTCCTCGGGTCGAGGTTGTTCTCGACTTCCCACAGGTCACCCAAACCATCTTCATCGGTATCCGCTTTCCGCGGCGAAGTGCGGTGCTGGTACTCGCCGAGGTTGTTCAGCCCGTCCTCGTCGGCGTCGCCGTCCGCCCCGTTTAGACCCGTGGCGTCCGTCGGGCTGAAGGAATACGTGATTTCCCAGCCGTCATCCATCCCGTCGCCATCACTATCCGGGTTGTTCGGGTTAGTCTTGTTCAGAAACTCGGCGAGGTTTATGAGACCATCTCCGTCGGGGTCGCCGGAATTCCCGTCAAGCCCCACCTCGCTCTTCGGGTCGAGAAGGTTGGCGATCTCCCAGGCGTCCGGCAAGCGGTCGCCATCCGTATCCCCCTTGTTCGGGTCGGTGGAATAGGTCTTGACTTCCTCCCAATCGGTGAGCGTATCCGCATCGGAGTCGCCGGAGGTGGGGTTGGTGGCGAATTGGTTGACCTCCTCGCCGTCCATCAGCCCGTCCGCGTCGGTGTCGGGGTTTCGGGGATCCGTGCCGGTGTTCGTCTCATTCTTGTACGAGCCGGTGTTGGTCTCGACGGAATCGCACAAGCCATCCGCGTCGGTGTCAACGCCGATAGCGAAAGAAGTCTCCTCGGACCAGTTCCCCCACAGCCCGCTGCTGTCCTTGAACCTCACTCGCCAGAAGTAAATCCTCGTTGGCTCCAGAATGGCGGGCGGCACGTCAAGCGACACCTTGTGCTCAGTATCCTCTTCGGTGTCGAGAACGATCTCGGTCCAATAGCTTCCCTCCTCCCGAATTTGCCACTCGGACGCTGCATGGGCGTCGCCGTTCGGGTCGCTGTACGCGGTCGGGTGCAAGTTGGCGGTCGGGAAGACCGTGTAGTCCTTGTCTCTCGGGTAAGCATTCCTCGGCTTCACGGGGGCATTGCGGTCGGTGAGGAAATTCGTGAAGAGGTAATTCCTCCGGTTGGTGATGAAGCCTTTGAGGATGCTGACCTGCGTCGGAAGGTCGGTATCCACAGAACTGTACGTGCCCCATTTCGCCCGGTCCTTCGGGACCTCTTCCTTTATCAGCGCGGCAAGCGAATCAATCTCGCGGTACTGAAGGTCTGGCGTGAAGAACGTGTCGAGGATGTATTTCGTCGTCTCGATCATCTCTTTGCGGAACGGCTCGGTGTAGGGGCTGGTCTCCGGATAGAAGAATCGGTCAATGATTCTATTCCAGGGGCCATCGTTCTTCGGGTGGATGCGTGTGCCGAAGAAGACGTGGTTGTTCCAGCGAATGGTATCGTTGCAAACGCCGCCGCTCAGCTCGTAGTTTCGCCCGTAGGTGAGGTCGAGGTCCCAGGGGAACATCTCCCACTTGTCGGATGTCGGGTCGTGGTACAGAAAATAGTTCTTCGCGGGCTGGTCGGAATTGTTGATGACGGAATTGACCGCGTTGTACGCGATGTGAGAATCCACGTTGCAGCGAGTGTTCAAGTAATCCGTGATCTGCGCGTCGGGCGTGTTGTTGATCCCCCACAGGAACGAGTCGAGGTCCGCCATGCTGCCGTCGGTTTCGTTGGTTTTCTTCTCGAATCCCCAGGTGTCGGTCGCCTCGTTGTACCCTTTGTAAAGATTCCCGGTATCATCCCTGCCATTCCGCTTCAAGTACCTCCTTCCCGGCGCCTCCATTTCCAGGAACAGTCCCCAATATCCGCCGTTGATGTAGAGCAGGACGTGGCGAGTCTCGCAGTACGCCACGCCCATCTTCTTGAACATATCGTTGGAGAGTTTTTCCCGCAGGAACGCTTTGTCTGCCCACATCGCCTGAAGGTCTATGGATTTCAGCTCGTCGTCGAAAAAGCTGGCAAACAGGTCGCCCTTATTGAAACGGACTTTCAGGCTTTTCTTCGGGTACGACCGCGAAGTCTGACCGCGGTAACGGACGCCCACGTTCTCGTGAACTCTCCCCTGATAAATGAAAGTCGCGGGCACATAGTTATCGCTCCAGGGGTTCATGCTCGACATGTTTGGGATGGTCATGAAATAGACCGGGAGCTTTGAGACGACATCCTGCCCATAGACGAAGTACGCATGATTGGGATTGGGGTCGTTCAAAGCCGGGCTGCGCGTCGAATTGCCCGCATTGTCCCAGGCGGTAACGACGTATTGCACGACCGTCTGAGAAGGGTACGTGGCGGTCGTCGCGGTGTAAAGCCCGTCGCCGGCGGCGGTGTCCCCGTTCAGCCCATCATCGCGCATCGCCGCCGTCGTCCAGCTCGCCTGAAGCGCCGGCTTATATTCCAGGGTCACGGCAGCCACCTGAAAATCGTCTTCGACCGCGGCGACTATCTTGCCGATTTCCGAGGGCTTGGGCATGCTCGGAACGTGCTCGATCCGTGAAATGAACGGTGGGAGGTCGAGCGAGAAGACCGTATTCGGACCTCCGGGAGAGCAGAGCAAGCCCTTCCCGGCGAGAAGCGTCTCCCCGCCAAGCCCTCCGCCAGTGACACCCGAATACAGTCTCGTGCTCCCCTTCACGTGCTTCACCCAGAAGGAAAGCTCATATTTTGGTCCCTTGACCAGAGCCGGCGCCGTGTAAATGGCGACGCAGTCCGTCGAGGCGGCGCCGGTATCCGTGGCGAGGATGTGCATGCTGGCTTCTCCCGAATGGGCTTGCCCTATCTCGCGGTACGACCACGAATGGTTGCCCGTTTTCTGCCAGCCCGACTCGTCGGTCTCGAAGCCACTGTTCGGGATGTAGTTGCTCGCCCCGCCCGAATCAGTGATTGAGATGTCGTCAATGATACATTCTCCGTCGTCGAGCATGTAGAAGCACAACTGGTTGGAAGCGGCTGTCCCGCTCCGCCGGACGAGTTGCCAGTACGCGGCGCCGCTGCTGGCGCGCCAGTTCCTCGGATGATTGTTGTCCACGAAAGGATTGATGCATTCGAGAGAAGAGCCGAACCCATCCGCGGCTGCGGGCCACGGTTGCGCGTCGTCGTATTTCACGATGTCAATGGTTGTGCCGACGGCGTTCTCGAGGGCGAGCGTCTCGCCCCCATGGTCGAGCCTCCCGGCATCCCATTGAACGGCGGGCGCCGTGAACCCATAGACAGACTGGGCTCTCGCGGGATTCATGCACAGGAGCAAGAAGCCGTTCGGACCCAGCGATGTCCCGTTCGCAAAGGTATGAGTGATGCCGCGGGTGAATTGCCAACCACCTAAGTTAATCGTGCGGGAGCCTTCATTGAAAAGCTCGATAAACTGCGCTTCGTCATCGTCGTTGGCGGGATGATACATGATTTCGTTGATCACGATGTCCGTATCGTGATTGTCGCGGGAATAGACGCTATTGAGGAAGCCCGGCGTTCCGGAGGGTACCCCGGGTCCCCAATTGCTGAAGACGGAGTTGTGCGCAAAGGGGTCAACGCATTCCAGGGACGCCCCCTCCCCGTCCGCCAGCTCCGACCACGGCGAAGAGTCCCCGTATTCGACCGAGTCCATCAGGATTCCGTTGGCATTATACAGCCGAACGAGTGACCCGCCGTCGCTGAAATGAAACGTGAAGTCGCCGACCACATTGCCAATGCCATAAACCTCCGCAGTCCGCAAAGCATCGCGGCATAGGACCACAAAATCTCCTGTCGAAAGCGATGTCCCCATAGGCAAATAGAATGCGTGGCCATCCTCGTCGTCCTTCAGACACCAGAGGCTCAGGTCAACCGTGCGGGCGCCCCCGTTGAATATCTCCACCCATTCCAGGTCCTCGCCCAACTCGATTGTGTTGTGATACATAATCTCGTTAATGACGATGTCGCCCACGGCGGTCGGGAAATTCTCCACGCGATACCATGCCTTTTTCCCCGGAGCGCCGCGGGGCCACCATCCAACAGCGCCCAAATCGTCCGCCGCCTCAATCGCGTACCAGACCCACGTGCCATTCGCCTGGGCAGGAATCACCGCCGAGAACGTCCCATTCCCGCCGTCCGTCATCTCGATAGTCCGCGCCGTTCCTCCCGGGTCAGCTCCCGCGACGTAATGCAACCATACCGCCTGGACAGCCGTGTCATCGCCAACCTTTGCGGTCACAGTAACCACCTGTGAAGACGTCGGCGCCAGCAGGCTTCTGCTCACCTCGCTGATGACCGGCGGGGGATTATCCTGATACCAACTGTTTTGCTCGCCGGGCGTGCCACCATTTTCTGGGGGCGTGCTCGCGCGCCAGTACCCTGCCAAAGCGTTATCAACCCAGGGATTCACCAGCTCGAGCGACGGGCCGCCGCCGTCCGGCTCGTTTGGCCATTCCCCGCCTGTGTCGTAAGTAATCTCATCAACAAGCACGGGAACGGCGGAATTGTCGCTCAGGGCCACCCGCTCGCCGCGGTTCTCGAGCCTCCCGTCGAAGGAGCCTGTTATCTTGTACGTCCCGTACCGGGAGACCATCTCAGCCATGTCGGAGCAGACCACGAGATAATCCCCGGCTTTGATGATTGTGCCCTGCGGAAAGACAAAGCTGATTCCGTCCGTGAACTGCCATCCACTGATGTCAACGTCCTCCGCCCCTCTGTTGTAAAGCTCGACAAACTCCAGCTCGTCCCCCGTGTCGTCCTCCGGCGGGTTGTACAGGATTTCGTTAATCACAATGTCGGCGGAAACGACGGGCTGGCTGAAATCGGGGGTGAGTTGAGTCGCCTCAGACGCCTCTAAGCCAGGAGCCTCCAAAGCGAGGACATCCCCGAAAGCCCCCGAGAGGGACAGCAGCAAGGAGGGCAAAGTCAACAATATGAGAAGAAACAGCCGGGCAAGGCACGCCAGCGATCCGTGCAGGATTCTCTCGCAGCGATTTCGTACAGCCTGCAACCACTACCTCCTTTTCTCGGAGAAGTTATCCAGGGCCTCCAAAATCCACGGTTCTTCAGCCGGCGCGACGCCATAACTGCTCATCGGCATCCTCGCATTCTCTATTGTTATATTATACCACCTTTCGGCGGCTTTTCCCAGAGCTAATCCCTGATAACGGTGTCCCAGGGCTGTCCCGCCAATCCCCCCGCCTTATCGGACCGCCCGTTTTTCCCACAAGATTTACAAGATGGACAGCATTCGGAAGTAACCGCGGATGGGAGCAGGTACACGCGGCTACACGCGGATACACACTTTGCAATCCATCTGCGTCCATCCGCGTTCATCGGCGGTTCCGGATGATCCGGCGAGTCAGCTTTGGAGTGCTGGGGCTTGCCTCAGTCCCGCCTTTGGCGGGGTAGCTTGGCCGCCCCACTCCAAGGTTTATCCCGTGAATCCTGTCATCCTATCTCAACGTCTATTCTTGCAGGGGAGGGGCGACAAGGTTGCACTGGGCCGCCAATGGGCTTGACAGCCGACGGCAGCCGCGATACAGTGCCCACAATGAATTCACAACGCAGTCCTGGACTTCAATCGTCAGAGAGGTGAGCAAATGAACCCAATGAATCGCCGAGATTTTCTGAGGAAATCGAGTAAGGGTCTGGCTGGCATCGCGGCGGGAGTGGCTGCGATAAGGACCGGCTTGACCCACGCCGAAGCGAACGAGGTGATCCGCATCGCCGTGATTGGGGTCAACGGGAGAGGAAGGGCGCACGCCGACGCATTCCGGAAGATGAAAGGGGTCGAGGTTGCGGCGCTCTGCGACCCGGACGAGCAGGTCCTCAATCAGGTGGCGAGGAGCATCGCGCAGTCCACGGGGAAGACGCCCAAGACGTATCCCGACATTCGCAATCTTCTTCAGGACAAGGACGTGGACGCGGTTTCGATTGCGACGACCAATCACTGGCACTCTCTCGCGACCATCTGGGCTTGTCAGGCTGGCAAGGACGTTTACGTAGAGAAGCCCGCATCCCACAACATTTTCGAGGGGCGAAAGATGGTCGAGGCGGCACGGAAATACAACCGAATCGTCCAGGTCGGCTCCCAGGGAAGGTCGGCGCCGAGCGTCCGGAAAGCGATCGAGCTGATGCAGCAAGGGGCGATTGGAGAAGTGTTCATGGCGCGGGCGCTCTGCTTCAAGAGGCGCGACTCTATCGGATTCAAGCAGGTGGAGCCGGTTCCGCCGCACCTCCATTTCGACCTGTGGCTTGGACCGGCGCCGCAGCAGCCCTACAACGGCAACTTCGTTCACTACAACTGGCACTGGTTCTGGGACTTTGGCAACGGAGACATCGGCAACCAGGGCGTTCATCAGATGGACACCGCTCGTTGGGGCCTCGGCAAGGGGTACCCCGTGAAGGTCAGCAGCATGGGCGGAAGGTACGGCTACAAGGACCAGGGGCAGACGCCCAACACGCAGACGGCAACCTTCACGTACGATGATGGAAAATGCCTCGTATTCGACGTTCGTGGTCGCTTCACCAACGACGAAGCACGGGTGAAGGTCGGCAACCTGTTTTACGGGTCCAAAGGATGGCTTGCGATTTACGACACGGGCGGCCCCTACGACCTGTTCCTGGAAAACAATGAAAAGCCGGAGCCTCGCCAGCAGGGGGTCGGCTTTGACCATTTCGCCAACTTCATCGACGCGGCCAGGAAGCGAGACCCCAAGATTCTCACTGCCGACGTCGAGGAAGGGCACCTCTCGGCGGCTCTTTGCCACATGGCGAACATCGCCCATCGCCTCGGTCGCACCCTGACTTTCGACCCGAAGACCGAGACGTTCCCCGGCGACCCCGAAGCCAACAAGCTGGCGACACGCGAATACCGCGCGCCGTTCGTCGTCCCCGAAAAGGTCTGAGAGCAAACCTCCATGGCCAGGGGAGTGTTGCCCCCTGCGGGGGGTTGGGGTTGGTTTTTTGCTGGGTGTCCACGGGCTGAGGCCCGTGGCGAGGGGAATATCGCCCCCTGCGGGGGCTCAGCGGAGAAACCCGGCATTATGCCCGTGGCGAGGGCAATGGCGGCCCATTCCCCACGCGATTTAGTGAATCCCCGCAGGGGATGAAAGAGGCTTGCCACGGGTGTCAACCCGTGGAATCAGGGGCGGAAGTTCCATTAAGCCCGCGCAGGCGGCGGTACGAGGACCGGGCGATGCGCCATTTAGTGAATCCCCGCAGGGGATGAAACAGAAAGTAGCCACGGGTGCCAACCCGTGGAATGAGGAGCCGAAATCCAATTGAGCCCGCGCAGGGGACGGTACGGACGCCGAGGTATATCCGCGATTTAGTGAATCCCCGCAGGGGATGAAAGAGGCTTGCCACGGGTGTCAACCCGTGGAATCAGGGGCGGAAGTTCCATTAAGCCCGCGCAGGCGGCGGTACGAGGACCGGGCGATGCGCCATTTAGTGAATCCCC
>CAZFAP010000020.1:0-39709 GCA_964516325.1 uncultured Verrucomicrobiota bacterium | reverse complement strand
ATCATCCGACCGAAGAAAACCGCCATCACAAATGCGCAAATGTAGTGACTGAAAACGGAGCTTCTCCTCTATGACTCACTACAAAGTGCGGAAGTCAGGGTAGGCGAATTGGCGCGGTGCCACGCAAAGCGTGAAATCGGCCGGGAGTGTTTACATGGGGTTGTCCTCAAGTCATCAGCCGGGCGCGGACGAATTTTTTGCCCGGGAGTTGCCGGATGAGCCTTTTGACCTCAAGGCCGAGAAGCACGACAGAAACGTCTTTGGCGGGCAACCCGGATTGGATGATGATTTCTTCGATGTCCTTCTCCTCGGCGGAGAGGAGGCTGAAGACCTTCTGCTCTTTTTCGTCGAGGAGCGGGGCGGGGCCTTGCAGCGCGGCGCCTTTTTCGACCTTCATCGTCTCGGGGGGGAAGAGGTACTCGAACTCGGTGAGGACATCTTCGGCGTCCTCGACGAGCTTGGCGCCTTCTTTGATGAGCTGGTGATTCCCCCCGAAGGTCGGCGAGTCCACTCGACCTGGCACGGCAAAAACCGACCTGTTCTGATGTAAAGCGTGAGTGACCGTAATCATGGCTCCGCTGTGACGAGGCGCTTCGCCCACGACGACTCCGAGCGAAAGCCCGCTGATGACGCGATTGCGGATGGGGAAGTTCATCGGGTCGGGGATGGCGTTCATGGGATATTCGCTGAGCACCGCACCGGAAGCGGCAATGCGGTCCATCAGCTCGATGTTTTCAGCAGGATACGGATGATTGAAGCCGCTGCCGAGAACACCGATGGTTCTTCCGCCAGCCTGAAGGGCGCCTTCGTGCGCGGCGGTGTCAATGCCACGAGCCAGGCCGCTCACGATAGTGATGCCGGCGGAAGCCAACTGGCGCGCGAGCCGTGTAGCGGTCTCCCTCCCGTAGAGGGTGGAGCGACGAGAGCCCACGATGGCGATGGCGTGCTTGTCTTTTGGCAAAAGAGTCCCCTTGACGTAGAGGATAATCGGTGGGTCGTAAATCTGCTTGAGGTTTTCCGGATATTCCTCGTCGAGAAATGAAAGAATGCGGACGTTCGCCTGCTCCGCCATTCTCATCTCTTCCTCAACGGAAACAGTCGTTTCCCAACAGGTGATGGTATCGCTGATGCCCTTGCTGATGCCGGGAACTCGCATGAGCTCGTCGGCTCTCGCGCGGAGGACGTTCTGGGGGCTTCCGAAGTGCTTCAGGAGATGCTGGATTCGGATCGTCCCCAGGAGCGGCAAGCTGTTGAGAATGAGAAGCGCTTCCCGGTCAGTCATGGTTCCTCAGCGCTGTGGCTCGTGAATCCTATTGAGACTTCTTTCTGACAGGATAACAGGATGAACAGGATTTCGTAAATCCTGTTTGGTCCAAATAGTCGTTCCGTATCCGACGATGTATGACGTCGCCCGTCAACGCCCGTGCCCGCCCCAGCGAGGCCGTGTCGCGCAACCGCGCATCCGTGCGTGCGCTTTCACGGCGCCGCTTCGCGCCTTTCGCGAAGAACCGTGCTTACAAGTTCAAGCGGCGCGTCGTCCGATAGGAAGACCTCACCGACCCTTCTTGCGAGGACGAATCGGATTTTCTCGCCGAGGACCTTCTTGTCGAAACGCATCCTCGACACGATTTGCTCGGCATCCAGACCGGAGAAGGTCACCGGCAGACCGGCGTCCTTCAGTAGCTTGACGATTCTATCGGCATCGCTTTCGGGGAGATAACCGAGCCTGGATGAAATGTCCGCGGCACAAGCCATCCCGAGGGAAACGGCCTCTCCGTGGAGGTACGCGCGGTAATCGGTGAGGGCTTCGAGGCTGTGAGCAATCGTGTGCCCGAAATTCAGGATCGCTCGTAAGCCGGACTCCTCCCTCTCATCTCCAGCGACGACCTCCGCCTTGATTCGGCAGGAAGTCGCAATCGCTCTCTCCACCGCCGCCGATCTGAGCAAGAGAATGTCCTCATAATTCTCTTCGAGAAACGAGAAGAAGCTCGCATCCCGAATGACGCCATATTTGATGACCTCGGCGAATCCAGACCGCAGCTCCCTGGCGGGCAGGGTTCTGAGAACGTTCGGGTCTATCAGGACGAACGAGGGCTGGTGGAACGCCCCCACGAGGTTCTTTCCTTCGGGCAAGTTGACGCCGACTTTTCCGCCGATGCTCGCGTCCACCTGCGACAAGAGCGTCGTGGGAACCTGGACGAACGGAATTCCCCGCATGTACGTCGCCGCCGCAAAACCAGCCACGTCTCCAACAAGCCCTCCGCCGAGCGCAACCACGAAGGATTTCCTGTCCAGCCCCAGGGAAAGCATCTCGTGGTAGAGGCGCGCGACAGTCTCAAGGGTTTTGTGCTCCTCGCCGGCGGGAATGGTGAGGACCTCGACGCTGAAGCCGGATTTGGCGAGGCTGTCCGCCACGGGAGCGCCGTACAGCCGCTTGACTTGCGGGTCGGAGACAATCACACCCTTCCGCCCAAAGCCGAGAGGAGCAACCGCCTCGCCAATGCTCGCGATGCCTCCCGCTTCGATGATAATCTCGTAGCTTCTTTCCCCAAGCGGTACTCTTATCTTTTCCATCTTGACGGCAGTGATAACGGTGCTACCGGTGAAGAAAACCCTACTGGCGGCCAACGGGCCGCTTAGCCGATTTGGCGAAGTCCCGTGCAACACGGTCTATGATACAATCCGCCTTGCGCCGCGTCAATTCGAACCGTTTCGTAACTGCACGATGACGTCGGCAGACCTTTTACGCGGCCTGGAGGACTCACGTTGGGGCAACGGAACTCCGCCCCTTTCGAGTCGGGTCATGCTCGGAGAGTTGGACGAATCGGGCATTAGCTCGTTCTTGCATGTCGCGTGTCTTCTCAGCGACCGGAGTAACTGAGGGGAAATTGTTCTGTTCAGAAAGGAGGGCGTATGTTGGTCACAACCACGCCAACCGTCGAGGGCAAGAAGATCCTGAAATACCTTGGCTTGGTGAGCGGAGAGGCAATCCTGGGAGCAGACGTCTTGAAGGATCTCCTCGCGTGCATACGGGATATAGTCGGAGGAAGGTCTGCCGCCTATGAGGAAGAATTTCGAAGGGCCAAGCAGATCGCCCTGGGGGAAATGGAATCACTGGCGGCTGCAGTCGGCGCCAACGCCGTGGTAGGGGTTGACCTGGACTATGAGACCGTTGGCCAGACCATGCTGATGGTGAGCGCCAGCGGCACGGCGGTACTGATCGAGGGGCTGTACGAGGAGTAAGAACCGATGATCCTGCGTCGCTGCCGGACACCCTTGGGCGCAATGCCAGCGAGTTGCCCAGCGTGCACAATCCGCAACGTTCGAAAACAAAGACATCAGACGCGCGCAGGGTGGCAAGAAGCGTATCCGGGGGAATCGCCATAGGTCTGCTTTGGGGTAGGCGTGAACGTCGCGTTACGCCTGCTCGGCGGGGCGGAAGACGCGGACGACGCCTTTGTCGGCGAGTTCCTGGAGGAACTGGCGGGTGTCGGCGTGGGCGACTTCCTCGCTGAGGTTGAACTTGTAGGAAACCTTTCGGGCAATTTCTTTTAGTGTGGAACCTTCTTCGAGAAGCCCCCAGATGAATGTCCCCACACGGTTCAAGGTGTGGACACGTTTTCCTCTATCGTCCAGGAGGAAGGCATTCCCCTCAATAACTCTTCCGACGATGCTATTGCACCGTTCGTAACGAACGTTCAGTCCATCCATTACTGCCTGTTCCTTTGTCCAGTGGCGCCTGTCAAGCTGCGGGAGATTCGGTTTTGGCAGTCCCGACCGTGTCGCGCCTTTGGGATCGCCACACATCCGATCAGCCTTCGGAGTTCGCTGCTCCAAGTGGGCGCCAAGTCCCGGCGCTTCGCGTAGCCTGAGAAATGTCCCAAGTTGCGATGGATGCAGATATTGCGCCAAGGAGGGGACTCGCAGAGGGATGCCCACTCCAATTCGTTTGTCCAGAAGGAGTTACGACATAGACCAAAGCGCTCCATTTGGCAACAAGCGCGGGACGAAAAACGTTTTCGGATGGCAACATTTGACATAGTGATGCCCCAATTCCCTGCGCCTCAATGAGTTATCAGCGTTCGCCCTTTGGAACAACTGTTAACTACTGTCAACACTTCCGACTGAAGCGCTGAGCGATTCAGACAGGTTGAGGTTCACCCCGGAGAACGCAGAAATCGCGGAGGAGTAGGCCCGTCTCTCGGGAGGGATTCACCGCTGAGGACGCTGAGAACGCGGAGGACGAATGGGATGACACAAGCTTCGCTCTGCGGTCTCTGCCCTGCAAATCGGCGCTACGCAGGCGGGAGGTCTCTCGCAGAGGCGCTAAGCACACAAGGGAGGCAGACAGGATAATGGCGCCCTCGGCGCCACACAGGATGAACACGATGCCAGATTAACCGCGGATGCACGCAGATACACGCAGATATTCGCTTTTCAACCCATCCGCGTTTATCTGCGTCCATCTGTGGTTCCTGATCGTCCCGTCAATCCTGTCATCCTGTCTCCATCTTTCTCTTCTTGACGAGCACGCGGAGGGGGAATCGCCCCTGGGAGAAACGTGGCATTGGCATCCTGCCCATGACCATTCACGGGTCCCGCCAAAGGCGGGATGCCACGATACAAGGACCCGAATGTCACACCGCCCTGTTCTGTCCGAGGCGCCGCCCCAGTACGCAGCCACACCCACCGAGCCAAAGAAATTGACATTTCGCGGGGCAGAAATAAGATGGACTGGCGAGTCTGCCGGGTTCGCGGAGTGAACCTGTTCACGAATGCCGCAGCGCATCAAACCTCGTGAAGGAGTCTTTTTGACGGGATACGCCCTGTTCAGGCAGGGCGACCCCGTCCAGAGCGGAAGAAATCGGACAGGATTACAGGATGAACCGGATCACGCCTTTGACCCCGTGCTGCTGGGCCTCCGCTCCAAAAGGCCATGAGATTATCCCGACCATCCTGTGATCCTGTCAGAATGCCGGACCGAGATCAAAACCAGGCACTGAGGTGTTCAATGCGAAAGATCAGAGTTCTTCACATTATCAACAGCCTGGACATCGGCGGGAACGAGCGATTTGTCCTGCAACTTCTGGAGCATCTCCCGAAGGAGACTTTCCGGCAGGAGGTGTGTGTCCCGGACCGGGGAAAGGACGTGACGCGGGAGCTTGAGCGGGAATGCGCAAGGCTTGGGGCGCCGATCAGAGTGATGCAGGTGCTGGGGAATCTGGACCTGACGGTATTGTTGAGGTTGGAGCGGGCGATCATGAGGGGGCGGTACGACATTGTGCACACGCATTTGATTTACAGCCAGATATACGGGCGGCTGGCGGCGGCTCTGGCTCGAGCGAACTGCATCGTAAGCTCCGAGCAGAACGTTTATGACTTGAAAGCCCGCTTCCCGTTTTCGTTCATCGAGCGGCGGCTTGCTGCAAGTACCGACCGAATCATCGCCTGCTCCAACGGAGTACGGGAGCATCTTGTCAAGAAGGTGGGGATCAACCCGCTGAAAGTGGTCGTTGTTCCAAACTCGGTTGACACGAGGGTTTTCTTCCCGATTCGGAAGGGATCGCCGCGATGGGCGGACGTGGAACGGGTGCGAAAGGAGTTGCGGATAAACGAGGGGGACACGGTCATCGGGACGGTCGGGCACATGAGCCGCCAGAAGGGACAGGAGTTTCTGACTGCGGCGATTCCGCGGGTGCTGCCGAGGTATCCGGGGGCTAAGTTCGTGTTCGTGGGGAGAGGGATGCTCCAGAAGAAGCTCGAGGAGCAGGCAAGGAAGCTCGGCGTGGAGCGAGCGGTTGTGTTCGCGGGGATTCGGAGGGATGTTCCGGTGGCTCTGAACTGCTTTGACGTTTTTGTCTTGCCGTCGTTGTGGGAGGGGTTTGGGACGGCGATTGTGGAGGCTTTGGCGTGCGGAGCGCCGGTTGTGGCGTCGCGGGTCGGGGGGATACCGGAAATCATTGACCACGGTGTTGACGGACTCCTTGTTGCGCCGCGAAACCCGCGCGCGCTTGCGGAGAGCATCATCCGGCTGCTTGACAAGCCGGGGCTGAGGCGGGACATGATTTACCGAGGTCTCAGGAAAGCTATGGGGCCCTTCAACGTCACGACGATGGCGCAGACAATGGCGAAGCTGTACTTGCAGATGTACTACCGCACGAGACCCTCGACGGAGGAGGCGGCGGAATGGCGAGAGGGGGACGCGACAGGCTCTACAACTGCTTAGACAATTTGAGCATCGTTCTCCAGTTGGCAGCCAGAATCATACCCATCAGGATGGTCGCGGAGCCGGCGACGATGAATGAGAGGCGGTATCCGTGATAGGCGTCGAGGTAACCGCTCAGCAGGGCGCCGAGAAAGGACCCCTGTCTCTGGAAAAAGGACGTGAAGCCGACGTTTCCTCCCATGCGATGAGCGGGGAATATGGAGGCGATGATGGCGTTCATGGAGAAAATTACGAAGGCGTCCCCCGTCGTGTGGAAAATGCGAGCAACGAGGATGGCGCCATAGCTCTTCGTGAAAGCCGTCCACATGTGAGCAGTGCCGGATACCAACAGCCCGAGGCAGACGAAAAGGAGCACCTTCTTGTTGCGGTCATACAAGGCGCCGGCAATCGCGGAGAGTAGGGCTATCCAAAATCCCAAAATCGCGTACACCACGCCAACGTCGAAATCGTCGAGCTTGATGACATCCCTCATGTAAAGCGGGAAGCTCACCTGCTCGTTCCCGTAGTGGATGCCCATGGCAAGCAGCATGCAGATGAGGAGAAAGACTTCCTTTCGGAGGAGGTCTTTCTTGTATTCGAAGAGGCTGATCTTGAAGGGCGCCGTGTCTTTCAGGGCGAAGCTGAACAACAACAGTCCTCCCATTAACCCGCCGACAATCAGGAATACGTCCGCGTAAGACACACTCCACTGCTTGATAAGAAAGCCGCTCGTCAGGGGACCGAAAGCGAAGCCGAAGAAGTTGGCGAAAATGTAGAACCCGACCTTTTGCCCTCGCCGAGAAGGCGTCAGGTGCTTGAAGTACAACGAGGGGAGGGCGATGACGACGAGCGAGCTTCCAATTCCGCCGAGAAGCTGAGCCAGTACCAGCGGAAAGAGGCTTTTCGCCCGGGCGACGACGGAACAGTAAACGGCAAACAGCAGCAATCCGGCTTGGATGATTCTCTTCGGGGAGATTCTGTCCGAGAGATGCCCAAAGGGCGCCACCAGAAGGACCAGAGTGACGGCGTAGATGGAAATCAGAAAACCGATTTGCGTCCTCGGTAAGCCGATGACCTTTTCCAGGTGAATGGGAAGATAGACCGTCTCGATTACCGTCGAGAAGGAAAACAGAAGGATCGCAAGCGAAAACGTAAGGACGATGCTTCGCTGAGAATTGCAACCGAAGGGGGTCCTCATGGCTTAGACGGCTCCGGGATTCCGTCGGGCGTCTCCTGGGCGGACGCGACAGGCAAGCGGCGATGCGGCAAAACGAGGGGCGAGAGAGAGGATTTGTTCATCGAGCGCCCCGCGAAATGATGGAGACGATAGGTGCTTCGCTTTTCGGGTTGGCGAGGATAGAAACTTCGGTTTCATAGACTTCTCTGACGGTCTCTTCGGTGAGGATTTCTTTTGGGGCGCCGCGACGATGGATTCGCCCGTCTTTGATAATGATGAGCTCGCGACAATACTCGGCGCAGAGGTTGAGGTCGTGCGAAACCACGAAAACCGCAAGGTTTCTCTTTCGGTTCAATTCGGTCAATAGCTCGAACACTTCCACCTGATGATTGATGTCGAGGTGAGAGGTCGGCTCGTCGAGGAGCAATGCTTCCGGCTCCTGGCAGAGCGCTCGCGCGATGATGACCCTCTGCCTTTCGCCGCCGCTCAGTTCGTCCATGTAACGACCGGCGAGGGAAAAGGTTTCCGTGTCTTTCATCGAGCGCTCGATCACCTTCAGGTCCCTTTCGCTTTCCCCGCCGAATCGGCGAATGTGCGGATGCCTGCCCATGGCGACAATCTCCTCCGCGGTGAACGGGAACAGGATGGAGATTTCCTGTGGGATGGCGGCGATTTTTCTGGCGATTTCCCGGGGGCAGAGATGAGCGATATCCCTCCCATAAATCCGGACCCGGCCTGCGACAGGTTTCAGGATGCCCGTCAGGGTCTTCAGCAGCGTACTCTTGCCGGAGCCGTTGGGGCCAATCACTCCGTAGAAATCGCCCGGCTGAACCTCGATGGATATGTCATGAAGAACGATGTTGTCCCCGTACGCGCTGGAGAGATTTTCCGCGGAGATAATCGAAACGCTCACTCTCTCGCTCCATAACAAAGCTTACCCCGCGACCGGGGCCGCGGGGAAAGCTCGGAAAAGATAAGGGTGTTGGCATCGCAGGCCGATGCTATTTCTTTTTCTTCGCTGGCTTCTTGGCTTCTTTCCTGGGCTTGCTTTTTCCTTTCGCCATACTTTCTGCCACCCCCTTTCCGTTGGGCTGGGAATGGAGCGAACTCCATTGCTCGTCGAGACCCGCTGCCCTGAAAGCCACTTTTCCCGGCAGCGCGAAGCCTTGTGAACTCCCTATTATTTTCCCCCGCGATTCCCTCTGAGTCAAGGGGAAAGACGCACTTTCGTCGAGAGAGCCTGCTGCGCTTTTCTTCGAGCACAACGAGAAGAAATGCGTTCGCGAGGGCGGGGGGGCGAAAAATGGGGAAAATCGGCGGCATCCCCCCTCGTCCAAATGTCCGCGGGAAGGTCTGCGACTCAACGCGACACGAGGATGACACCGAGAAGAGCGACTATGAGGGCGCCCCCGATGGCGATCAGTTCGATCTTGACCTGCGAAGAGGTGGGAGACAACAGCCACGTCGTCTTCCACTCGCTCGGGCCTTCTACGATGCCGCTCTCGGAAGGCACAGGCTGCTCCCGCGTTGCGCCTTTGGGAAGCTTCCCAAAGGCGTTTCGGAAATAGAGGTAAAGGACTGCTCCTGCGAGGAGGACCTTGCCGATGAGCAGAACGATCCACCCCTTCTTCGGGGGGTCGAAGATGATGTTGAGGATTCCGGAGGCGATGACAGCGGCCGTAAGGAAAACCGCAATCAGACGGAAGCGCGCCCGGACAAACGCGGATGCCTCTTTGACGGCAGTTTCCTCTGAACGCCGAGAAAGGGCCGGCCGCAGCACTAAAAACACGAACGTCATTCCTCCGATCAGCATTGCCATGGAGCAGATGTGAATCCACAGAAATACCGCCAAATCCAACATCTCACCACCTCACTTGTTCAGCCCCCCGTGCGATCGGGTGACATTAGACGGAGACGACCTGTTTGACTTCCGGAACGGCTTGCCTCAGCATCTTCTCGACGCCCGCTTGAAGCGTTATCGCCGCCATCGGGCAACAGGAACAAGCCCCTGTCAGCCGGACTTTCACCACGTCTCCCTCCACCCCAACCAGCTCGATATCGCCTCCATCGGCTTGAAGAAGAGGCTTGATTTTCGAATTGATGACTTCCTCGACCTTCTCTTTCATGCGTGTTTTTCATCCCTTCCGGTGTTGCTTGCTGCACCTCGTTTACGACTTTACAACGCCCGCGACAATATTCCAACACTTTTTGTCGCCAAACCGTTCCGCAGATGTCGGCGAAATGCCACGGCGCGGCAGTACTCCCTTGTCCAAGGTCAGAGACTCCGCGGATGCGTCCTGGCAAAGTTGCACCCCGCTGCGCGTGGGGACATCCTGCCGCAATGACGTCCGGACGTCGGACCCGACGGACAACCGCATCCTGCCACAGAAACGCGCCGGCGCCGCGCGCAAACTCGGACGAACGTAGCTGCGCTTATTGTGCTTCAGCGACGTTTCCGGTTGCGGCCCATTCGGCGCCTCGTGCGAGGAGACGGGCTACGGGCGCATGGAGAACCGCGGCTGCGTCGTGCCCAAAGCAGTGGTGATAGACGCGTCCCTTCCCGTAGGAGAAGATGAAGGCGAGCGGCTCGACCTTCTTGCTCCAGTCGGAATAGGCGGAGACGAGGACGTGGATGGGGCTATCGCCAAGGAGCTTGGCGTACAGCTCGTCGTCGGTCTCGAAATCGCTCATGCCCTTCGAGATAGAGTGCTCCTTATCCACGATATTGACGGTGAACTTTCCCCGGGGACCGTGTCCCGATTGACCCATCACCCACCACCTGCCTTCCATCTTGTGGAACTCGTCCCATTCGGCGAAGGAAGCGCTCGATAGGTGGAACGTCACGAATCCTTTCCCCGCGCTGACAAAGGCGGCGAGGTTTTGCTTGGCGGCGTCACTGATGGTCGGCACGCGGAAGTTGAAGTAGTTCAGGACGATCAGGGAGTACTTATCGAGTGCCTGCTTCGATTCGAGAATTGCGGGGTCCTCGCAGACGAAGACCTCGAACTTCTTGGTGTCCTCAAGGATTTTGCGGATGGCTGGAGTGGTCTCGCGCCAGGGGTGCGCCGAAACATCACAGCCGGTGATAATGAGCGTCCGGATCGGTTGCTTCGTTTCCTCCGACTGGCAAACCAACGCGGGCAGCACGACGAGAATCGCAGCAAGAATGGTGAGAACTCGCTTCATCTGTCGCCTCCTTTCCTTTTGGGCGTGGTCAGGGAATGCCTTTTGCTGGGATGACTATATCCCTCTCCCTTCGTGTACGGCAAACAGAATTTCCCATAATCTCGTGGGCGATATAGCGATGGGCTCTGAAGGGGGTGGCTGGTGGCGCCCTTGCCGGAGGGGACCTGGGTGTGGCTACATTCGAGTGGTCGGTTGTGCCCGTGCATCGGTGTTCGCGGAGGAATGGCTGACACGGGTAACGCCGCCCCGCGTCCCGGCGGCAGTCCTGCGTTTGCGACGGAAGAAGTCAAAGCGGCCGGCAGGATGCCGGCGGTACGGCGGCTTCACTTAACGCCTCCGCGGCTGCGCCGCCATGACTGTGCGACAGGGCCAGTCCCCCTGACATGTAATGAGACCCACTGGAATGTAGCCCCACTCGGGCGACTTCGGAGCCTTGCGGACTCGGGACGTGTAGTGTATACTGAGTGGCAGGCTCGGGAGGCTTGCGATCTCTGTGGGCCGGGTCGAAGGGCGATAGGGCAGGCACAGCGAAGGGCGCCCCCAGCTCAGCATATCTATCGCCCAGGGAAACTCAGAGCGGACATCGAACTTGTAAGCGGAGGCTCCCGCCGATGGAAAACAACACGCCGGACAAGTCGGGTAGGAAGCTGAAAATTCTCTTTCTTTGCGTGGCGAACAGTTGTCGAAGCCAGATGGCGGAGGGGTTTGCGAGGCACTTTTTCTCGGACCGGATCGAAGCTTTCTCGGCGGGGCTGTTTGCCGCAGGCGTCAATCAGGAAACGGTCAGGGTCATGGCGGAGATTGGAATTGATATTTCAAAACAGACAAGCAAGCACTACGGTAAATTCCTCGACGAGAAATTCGACTATGTCATTACTCTGTGCGATGAATTGGAGGAGGCTTGCCCCATTTTCCCCGGGGAAGTAACGCACATTCATTTGGGATTCGCCGATCCGGTTACCTCGCCCACCATCGGGGAAGAAAGGCTGAAACGTTTCCGCCAAACCCGCGACGAGATGAAAGCCCGCCTCCTCCCCCTCCTTGAAAAGCTCCTCGCCGCCGAGCCGCCGGTGCCCTCAGACAGCGCAGGCCACTGAGCAAGGACGCGCTTGCAGTCATGTTCTCGGTGAGGTCATGCAGGCGGTAAGTGTTTCGAGGACCGTCGTCCTCTTCCCAGCAACTTTTTCAGGTCGCCCCGCGCAAGACCGCATTGCTTCAGAATCCCGATAAGTGTTCCTTTTGCGAACTCGTAATGAGGCGGTACGACGGTTCTGTAGTCCCCTTTTTGGAGGCTCACGTGGCTTCCCTTTCTCCGGACCACATGAAACCCCGCCTTCGTGAGACACTTCACCATTTCCTCTCCGGAAACAACCGGGAGCTTAACCACGGACTGCCACCTCGAGTGGATACAGCAACGCCTCGCCCATACTCTCAGGGAGGTCTTCGGTTCCAAAGCTCTCCAAATAGAGTTCCACTGCCTCCTTCAAATTTGCCTGTGCCTCCTCGATGGTTTTGCCCTGGCTGACAACCCCCAGCTCGACGCAGTGCGCGACATACCAATTCGGCTCCTCCGTTATTACTGCGGTAAATCTCTTGGACATTGGTAAACTCCTTGTGCCGCAAAGTCCCTCTCACGGCTTTGCCTTGCTACGGAACGTCAGCCCCACGTCAATGAATTGGCCGCCGACGGTTTGATGGCAGCGCACGGCGAGGAGGTTCTTTCCCTGACGGAAGCTCTTCAGATGCTCCGGGGAGAACTGAGATTCCTCGTACTCGGTGATATAGCCTTTGCGCGAGAGAACGAGCGTGCCGTTGAGGAAAACGCCCATATCCTCGTCGTGACTGAAGGTGAGGCGGGCTTGTGAGACGGACTCCGGGGCTTCGAAAGTCTTCCTCAGCCAGATGTCGGATGTGCTCCAATCGGTTCGGATGGCTCTCGCTTGAGCGCCGGGGAGACTTCCCGGGTCGTGCCCGAATCCAGAGGAGGCTTCTTTCCACTGCCCGTCGTCGAAATCGGGCTTCTCCCATCCCTCACCGGGGTCTGTGAACGTGTACTTCCACTTCTCCTCGCCACGGCTGGCGGGTCTAATCGCCTCGATGAAAGATACGGCGACGACGGGTTTGACCGAAGCTCTCGCAGCCTGAACGTCAATCGCCTTCGAGGTGGTCACGACGACGGTCGGGTCAACGGCGTATCTTCCCATCCTGTCGCCGTAAAGCGCGAAGCCGCCTTTGTGCGAGGCGTCCGCAGGAACCTCGAAGGCTACCGATAGGACACGTTTCTCGCCCATCTTCTGGACGATGGACGCGAGCTTATCACCGCTGACTTTCACGCGGGTCAAATAGCCATACGAACCGGGGTCCTTTCCGCAGGCGTGAGAAAGGATGCCCCTCGCGTCCGCGGGATCGTCCTCAAAACGTACTTTCTCGACGGGAATCCCGTTGAGGAGGACGGTCACTTCGGTTGGCCATTTTGTCGTGTCGGTTTGCGGGTAATCCGTAGGCTTCTTCCGAGACCATGGGAGGTCCGCCATGCGGGCGTCAACCTTGGCGAGGCCGGCTCTTGCGCCCCCCTCGAATAAGACTTCAACGCCTTCGAGCGACGAGAGGTCAATTCCGTCGGGGAGGCTCAGCTCATAAGTAACCTTGCCGCTTCCGAGGCCGGCAGCTTTCTCCGGATATTGCATCGGCCGGTCCTTCTCCCATTTGGACTCCGTGTAGTCGCCCGGGTCGAACCGAAGGGCGCAGGTTTTGCTGTCGGGGAAATCGGTGCGGGACGGCGGCTCTTTGAAGACGTCAATGTTCACGTAATTTCTTGCAAGGACTGCCCCGGACGGGTCCTCGACCCAAACCGCCAGAGTTGCGACCGAGCGCTCCTCCGGGAGCTTGACTTTCAGCGTGTGGATTTTCGTGACGGAATACGGAGAGAACTCGACGGCCTTTGACCCGACGGTGTACTCCTTGTCATTGCCGAACACGTCCGTCCCGCTGAGGCGCCACTTCAGGACGCCGCTGGAGACTTTCTTGTCCGACCAGTGGCTCATGTGGACATCGGCGGAGAACTCGCCTCCGGGCGGAAGCGTGGGGCAGGGCTGTGAATCAATCACGACAAAATCGGGGGAATGAATGCTCGCGACGGTGAAGCCGGGGAAAAGGTCCGAGTAACCGTAGAACTTGTCCTTTCGGTCGTAATCCATCAAGCCGTTGTGTTCCCATTCGATGTCCTGAAGCTCGGTGTAGATGTATCCGCAGACCTTGTCGTGGAGGCGAAGCTCGTTGGTGAGGAATTTAAGGCACCACGAGATATCTTTGTCGCCCATTCCGGCGCTGATTCCGCCGTACTCGCTGTTGATGACGGGCTGCGTCCCCTGCCGATACTTGCCGACGAAGTTATTGCTTGAGCCAGGGAACGCCTTTTTGACGAAGTCGCCGATGTGATTTCTGGCTTGCTGATAATCGTTGATGTAGAAGTGCCAACTGTTGATGTCCGTCTTGACGTGGTCATAGTTGCAGGCGGAGTTATCCTCGACGAGGCGGCTGGGATCGAGGGATTTGGCGAGGTCATACATTTCGGCGACCCATTTCTGCCCCTCTGGGGTGCGCTGCTGCTGGAGCCCCCACGTCTCGTTGAACAGACACCACGCGATGATGCATGGATGGTTGAAATCTCGAGCTACGGTGTCCTCGAGCGTCATCTGCCAGTTCTTGCGCGCCGCCTCGTCGTAGCGGGAAAAACTCGGCATGTCGCACATCAACATGATGCCGAGCTTGTCCGCCCAGTAAATGAGCCGAGGCTCGGGGACCAGGATGTGAATGCGAAGGAAGTTCAGCCCGAATTCCTTGGTCTTTTCAATGTCCTTCCGCGCGTCATCGTCGCTCGGGAAGAGGTAGATGCCGTACGGATTGAACGACTGATCGAGCGCTCCAAGAAGATAAATCGGGCGGTTATTCAGGAGGATGTATTCGTAGTCCTTGCCCGCAACCTTCCCCGTCGAGATTTTGCGCATTCCGAAGTAGGTCTCCACTTCGTCCTGCAATCCCTTGTCGCCTTTCAGGGAAATGCGCACGGGGTACAGAGCGGGGTTGTCGGGTTCCCACAATTTGGGTCTACGGACTTCCACCCGAAGGACAACCGCATTGTCGCCGTGGGAGAGAACGGGTTTGTGCCGAACCTTCGGGAAGGAACCGTCCGTCGAGAGTATGGCGATCTCGAATTCGGATTGCCCGACATCGTTGTAAACCGAGAGGTCGAAAAGGGCAATGTTCTCGTCAATGTCAGGAGTTATCCTGATCTGGCGTATGTAGGAGCAGCCAGCCGCCTCGAGATAGACGGGCTGCCATATCCCGGAGGTGGTGGTGTACCAACCGGTCTGTTTGCCGGTGGGGGTGCTCGGATGAGTAACGTCGGATGCGCGAACCGTCAACATATCCTTGCCGCCGAACGTGACGGCATTGGTTACGTCAAACTGAAACGACGAATACCCTCCGACGTGCTCCCCGATGAACTTCGAGCCGATCCAGACCTTCGCTTCCCAGTCCACGGCGCCGAACTTCAGGAAGACCCTTTTGCCTTTCCAGGAGGCGGGGACGCTGATCTCCCTCTGATACCATGCGGCGCCCTTGTAGGACACGTCGCCGATTTCCGAGAGTTTGCTCTCCCACGGGAAGGGCACGACGATGCGGCGGGAGAAGTCGTGCTGCCCCGGAGCGAACCAGTTCTCTTTCTCGCCCACCTGCTGCGGGTCAAAATCGAAGTCCCATCCGCCGTTGAGATTCAGCCACATTTCCCTCTGGAGATCCGGGCGAGGGTGTTCAGGTCGAGGAATCACATCGGCCATGAGAGAGCCTCCGACGATTAGCGTGCTGAGAAACAAAAAAAGTGTGACAAGTTTGGGCGTGGAGCCGGGAGTTCGTCTGTGCGCAAGCGCGGCAGCGCGGCGACCGGTCAGCTTGCGAACTATGTTGGTGAGAGCGTGATGGAGCGAGGACAGTGCCATTTTCCACAACCTCCTGATTGGGGTGAAGGGGAAGATTGTCTCGATGGCAGAATACCGAAAGTCTGGTCCTTTTGCAAAGCCCTTTCACACCGACCTGGCAGGGCAAGGGGGGCCTGTTAAAAGACGGTTCCGTCGTCACTCGCTCTCGGCGAGCGTCAGTTCAAAGAAGCGGTACGGCTCGAAGGCGCTGATCCACTTGTCCGTGTCTTTTTCGAGGAGGCAGTTGACGGTGAGGCCGATGACTTCGGCTGCTCGAAGGTCCAAGCCCACACCCTCCCGCTTCGGAATGGCCAGCTCGCATTCAAAAAATGCGTCGTGGGGCGCTCCCGCGAGCCGGATTTTCATGTCGCGGCTGAGAGCATCGTCGCGGAAGGGCCATTTCTTCTTCTCGGCGCAATTGTTCACCCATGCATCGGCGACCGCGCACTTGCCGTCAGAACAAGTGCCGGAGACCTCATAGTTGTCTTTCCCGACGTACCAGCCGTCGTTGTCCATGTCCAACTGGAAGTAGAACCTGGGGATTTCTCGACTGAAACGGAACGCCAGGTAGAGGTTCTCCTCGTCCCACGCCCCGAGAATCGTCCCCTGAATTTCGCCGGCCGTGAAGGTGTGAATCCGTGACCAGCGGTCGGGCTCAATCCGCCCGTCAATTACAGGCGGGGAGTCGTTGCGGGTGAGAACGTCTTTGGCGGCGTAGAGCGGATATTTGTCGAAGCCATCGGGGATTCCGTCGTCGTCGGTGTCGGGGTCCGTTGGGTTGGGCATTTTGTAATCGGCGCGGACATTGGAGATAGCGGGGAGCATCTCGAAAATCCAATTGGAGGCGAGGACTTCTTCCATGTCGCTCAGTCCGTCGCAATCGGTGTCCAGCATGTTCGGATTGCTCCGAAACCTCACCTCGTCGAGGGGAATGCGCTTATCGTTGTCGGGAATTTCATCGCCGTCCGCGTCTTCGCACTTCCATATCTCCCCATACTTGAGCTGAAAGAACCTTTGCGACGGCACAGCGCGGGCGAGCCATGCGCTCCCGTCGTAATGTTCCCCGTGTCTGTACGCGGTGTTGCTCATCGGGGCGAAGTGATTGAACATCCATTCCCCGAACGTGCCGTCGTATCCGCTCTCCCCGAAGAAGCTGTCAACCTGATGACCGACTTCGTGAACGTAAAGCCAGGCGATGTCGCTCCCCCCGAGAATGGACGTCTCGCCCGGATGAACCGGGTACCGGATCGGGTAGGTGCCGCCGCCGGATTCCTCGTAGAACCATCGCTTCCTTCCCGCATCCCACGCTCTCTGGGCGGCGACGACCACCACGCCGCAGAAGTCGCGCGGCTTGAGATTCTTCGCAGCGAGAACTTCCTGGTAGCCCGGAGGGCGTCCCTTGATCTGCTCCTTCATGGCTTCCGGGATTAAGTAGTTCTCAATTGACTTCTCGCCGACGTAATACCATGTCTCGTCGAAGAGAACGGTATTGTCGAGGAAGAGGTTCATTCGCGTGTTGGCCCAGTAGAACCTCGATCCTTTATTGCACTCCTCCTCGTAATATCGAAGGCGTTCCCTCGTCGCGACTTCTGGAGGAGAAGCTTCGGAGACCCCCGTGTCGAGGTTGATAACATTCGGGAAAACGACGACCGCCATTGGGAGTCTCACAAACCGCTTGGTCTTTGGCTCGGCAGCCGTGGCGATGGCGTATTCCTGGGTGAAGCCCGACAGGGGAATCTGCCGGAGCGTGGGGACGTGCAGCTTGTACCAGTACCGGGTGGATGGTTTCAAATTGTGGACGGTCACGATGTGGGCTGTGCCGGGGGGAAGCTTGTCAGCCAAGATGGTAACCTTTTCCTTGTCGAGCCAGGCGTTATCGGTTCCCTCGCCTTCCCCGGGCGAACCGCCCTCGCGGAGCATCAGGAGAGTCTTTGCCGTCAGAAACGTTTCCCACCAGATGGTCAGAGTGGTCGGCGCAATCGCAACAATTTCCGGACGAGGCGGGAAGCGAAACTCCTTGCTGAGAATCAAAACCCGGTCGTTATTCGTGTCGCAGACCGCGATCTCGTCTCCCGGGCCAATCGCCAGGGCCCGAGGTTCTCGCAAGCTCCCGAACAGCCCACCCGAAAATCTCTTCGCAGGGCTCTGGTTGCTCTTCTCGAAGTCCGGCGGGTAAACGCAGACCCCTCCGTTATTGGTATCCAGCGCGATGACCTCGCCGGAGGAATTTAGCATGACATCCCCGCACACCCAGAAGCCCCAGATTTGGCCCTTTTCCTTCCCGCGATGCTTTATCGTCAAACTCGCAGAATCGTAGTCATAGACGTCGCAGCGGCAGTTCCAGCCGTTCGCAACAAAAAGACGACCTCGCCTGTCGCAGAAAACGCCGCCCGGCTCGTTGAACGCCTCCATGTCAGTCCGCTCTCTGCCGGCATTGTCGTAGAGGCAGAGAAACTTGCCGCCCGGATCGAGAATCTGGAGGCGATGATTCCAGGTGTCGGCGACGATGATGTTGTCGCGGTCGTCCGTCGTTACGCCGAAGGGTCTTGCGAAAGTGCCGGGAGATTTATCGGTGTCGGATGATGGCTTCCCGAAGGCGCCCACGAAGCCGAAGTCGGAGTCGAGAATCTGAATTCTCCCGTTCCTCGAATCGCACACGATGACTCGCCCCCCGGAGTCCACCGTCAGGCCCCTCGGTTCGCGGAATTCCCGCGGTCCGTCCCCTTCCTTGCCTATCTGAGCGATGAGCTGTTCTTTTTCGAAGACGAGCAGCCGGTGGTTGCCCGTATCGCTGACGATCAAGCGCCCCTTTGCGTCGTAGGCGGCGCCGGCGGGTTTGCGGAGCGAGAGTGGAGGCGCCTGCTCTGGTGCGCAGGGCGAAATTGCAAGGGTCAGGAGAGACAGGGCGCAAAAGACCACGGATGCTTTCATCACTTTCCTTTTCGCGCTGCCAACAGTAATGGGAATGCCGCTGGAAGAGCCGGAGGCGACTCTTTTCGACCGGACGCGGACGGGCAACGATCTCTTACCGCCTCAACGACTCGGCACCGGAGGTCGCGGGGGCGCGGGCTTCTGGCTTCCGCCTGCGGGCGGGGCGCCGGTCTTTGGAGCCTCCCTCGCGGCCCGCGTTGCGTAGCTTTTCCTGACGTTCGCTTCCTGCATGAGAGCCGTCAGCCACTCCACGAACGCCTCCCGCCCCTTCTCCGCGACCAGGTTGCCATAGTACAATTCCTTGTCCTTGGCGAACTCCTCGTCAGAGGGCTGCTTGATCTCGCTGACGACGTAAAAGAGGTAGCCGTTCGTTACCCTCCGCGGGTAGGCGACCTTGCCCAACTCGTCCCGGAAAGCCGAGAAGGTCAGCCCCATGGCCTGCCCCAGCTTCTCGATCGTGTTATCGTTTCGACGGAAGTATCCGCTCTCCTCGACTTTCAATCCAAGGTCCTTGCAGGCAGAGTCAAAATCCTTCTTCTCGAGGGTCATTTTCTCGCTGACCTTGCGCTGTACTTCGCGCGCAACCTGCCCCGCGAGCGTTTCGGCTTTATTCACCTTGGTCTTGTCAACGACTTCCTGTGCGACCTCCTCGAAATCGGCGATCGCCTCGTCCATAACCTGCACTGGAGAAAGAACGCAGTAACCGATGTCCGCGTCGAATACCGGGCTGACCTCGCCGAGAGTTGTGCGGAAGGCGTAGCTCGAAAACATTGGGGAATCGCCCACATAGTCGTCAATTTTTTCTCCGGCTCCAAAGAGGCGGCTTTCGCGAAGCGAAAGTCCGTGCTTCAGCCCCTGCTCCTTCATCCTCTGCGCCCGGGAAACGATGAAAATCTCGTCGGCGCGCTTCTGCGCAAGCTCGTCCGCTTTCTTCTCTCTCACGGTCTTTTCAATCTGCTCCCTGACTTCCGCGAGAGGCTTCACCTGCCCCTTCTCGTCCTTGTACTTCTGCGGGTTGGTGTCATACTCAGTTTTTATTTCCTTTTCGGTGAGCTTGACTTCGTTCTCAAAAGGCTTCTTCTCCAGCAGGAGGTACTGGACTTTCACTTTCTTCGGTTTTCGGAATTCGCTTTTCCGCCCCTCGTAATAGCGCAGAACTTCGTCATACGTTACGTCTATGTCCGCCGGAGTCACGGAGAGGGCTTTGATGAATTCGTCAACCCGCTCCGGAGGAAGCCCGGCGCGGAGCGCTTCGTCCCGGAGTTGTTGCGCTCTCTGTTTTTCCGCGGCGGCCTTTTTCACCTCTTCGAAAGAAGGGATGCGATCCGGGAGGGCTCGAACGGGGGTGAGGACGCAATACCCTTCGTTGGTTTTAAGGATTGGGCTAAGTTCACCGAACGGCGTGGCGAAAACCGCTTTTCGGAACTCGGGCTCCTTTGCGAACTGCTCGCCAATCTCCCCCTCTTCCGGGAACGGCGCCGTCTCGCCGAAGACCAGCCCGTTTTTCTCCGCCGCCTCCTTCAGTTTAGAGGGGTCGGAAATCGAGAGGAGCTTTTCGGCGGTCTCGCGCGCCATCTGGTCAGCTTTCTGGCTCTTGAGAACCCGCTCAATCTGCGCCTTGACAGCATCAAATTCCGGACTTGTCCCGTCGGCTGCCTTGTAGGAGTCCCTGTTCTTTTCGTAATGCTCCTTGAGTTCCTCTTCTGTCACGCTCACTTTATCAAGAAGAGCCGCACTCGCCACCATCGCGTACCGGACGGCGACCTTCTTCGGCTCGCGGAACTCCTCCTTATGCGAGTTATAGTACACCTCTCCGTCGCCGGGGACTTCAAGAGCCGGCAGCAGCGAAGCCGCTTCCACAAGGTGGAACTTGACCTTCCTCTGCTCCTTCTCGTAGTTGTATTCCTCTCTGACCTCCTGCGGCGAGACCACGACGGACGTGGAAACCAATCGCTCGATGCTTCCTATCATTATGTCGTCGCGGATGAGAGCAGCGAGCTGGTCCTCGCTCAGCCCTCGGCGGTAGAGGTAGTTCTGATAAAGCGTTTCGTCGAACTCTCCTTCGGGCGAGAACATCCTCCGTATGCTTTCGCGGACCTCGCTCATGGGGACGGTGATTCCCCAGCGGTCCGCCTCCCTCAGTTCCACGACACGCCGCCACGCCATGTCCTCGATGAGATCGGGCGTAACTTCCTGACCGGTTCGGTATCCGATCTCTATCGCCCGCTGCTGCGCGGCGACCCACTGACGACGGAACTCTTTCGTGGAGACCTTCTTCCCGAAAGCGACGCCCACGTGCGCCCTGCCGCCGACGGTTGCCGTTCGCGTCCCCCACAAAACAAAGGTGACAACAACCGTGACCACGACGACCCAATAGATCACCTTAACGTTCTTCCGAATTCCTCGCATTAAACCCATAGCGCATCACCTCATAGGGAATGCCCGCCCAGCTACATCCGAGACCGCGGGCGGGATGGTCTGAGCATCAATTCACCGGATTGCACCGTGCCGACGTTCACCCCGGCTTCCGAAGGACGCCGGGTCGCGGCTTCGTCTTATATATCACGGTTACAGACCCGCTTCAACGTCTTTCACAGCCAGGGTGCGGCTGTATTTGGGTGGCAGGGAGGAGGCATTTGGGCGACGGCGTCGTATTTCGCCCTGGGCTGTCCCGGCTACGCGGGATTGCGCCCCGTTGGGGTTATCGTGCCTTTGTGTCTTGGTGGTGAGATCGCCATCACGACCACAAAGGCACGAAGACACGAGTACGCAGCGGACTCGCACAGCCAGGGGGCAACGCCCCGGGGACTGACCGCAGATCAACAATCAAAGCTCTGAAGGACCGGAGTAGCGACATGCCCCCAAAACACAGCCACACCCCACAGCCCCGAAGGCGCAAGTCTGTGCACGTGTCTCGGCTGCGGGATGACCGACGCACTGGCAGAAGATGTTCATCGCTCCTCGGCAAGTTGCCGGGAGAGCTCGGAGGAGAAGGCGTCGAAGGCGGGGCGGTCGTAGAGGCAAAAGACGACTTTTTCGAGGCCGGTTTTGCCCTTGAGGTACTCGATGGTCGTCGAGAGCATGGTCGCAGCGCATGCGACGTCTCAACCGGAGCGCTTCCTTACTTGGGAGGTAGGTTCACTCTGCAGACTGGAAGCTGTGAGGGGACAATCCGGGTGAGGACAGAGACTCTAATGCGGCCGAAACTCCTCTCCTATGCCGTCCACGAAGAGCTCGACGCGGCCGCATCGCGGGCAGACATAGACGTCAAAGTGCTCCCGTTTCACGAACAATTCGCCCAAGTCTCCAAGCACGAATCCCCATGCGCGGGTTCCCTCGTGAAACTTCTTCGTCCCGACGTACTCCAGTCCGGTCTCGCAACGAGGACACGTCATCGGGTCCGGTTCGGCGTTCGCTGTCATGGTTGCACTCCTTCCCTTACGTCACGGTTCTCCCCTGAGCGGAACACGGCGCTCAAAACGCGCCTTTCGAGCCTCCTATGGCTTGCTCAGCTCTTGAATCTCCTTTTCCGCCGCCTTGCCCGCTTCGGAAGCAGGCGATACCAGTAAAACTTTTCGGCACAACGCCATCACCGCGTCTGGTTTCCCGCCCTTTTCCTGCTCGAGAGCCTTTCGCCAATAGAGCTCTCCAAGACCAGGGGCTATCCCTTCCAAAGCCTTCGGGTTGTCCTTCAGGATTCCTTCGATGACGCTCTCTTCGCCAAGCAACTCCGCGAGTTCCTGGAGAATTTTCTCGTCCTGCTCGACGCCCGACAGTTCCATCGCTTTTTTGTAGGCGGAGATCGCCTCATCATATTTCTTGAGCTTGCCGGTCGCCCGCCCGAGAATCCAGTGCAGGTCTCCGCTGTTTCCGAATTTCCCCGTGATCCCTTTTCGGCAGACGTCCGCGGCGGCCGCATATTGCTCATAGGGCATCAGCATCTGCGCCGCATTCCGATAATCATCCGCGATTTCGGCGTATTCCTTGAGCAGTTCCTCGATTACCGCGATAGCCTCCTGATGCTTTCCTGCCTTCAGGGCACATTCCGCGAGCTGCGTCATGTACCTCTGATTGGCGCCGGGGTTGGCGTTGGCGAGGCTCCTATACACCGGCACGAGGTCCCCCCATCGCTCCTTGACCGTGTATAAATCAATCAGCTTCTTGCACAGGAGCGGGTCGTCCGGAAACACGTCGAAGCCCATTCGATAGCTTTCGATGGCTTTCTCCGTTTCCCCCATTTCCTCGTAGATGGCGCCGAGGACCTTGCAGATTTCCATCCGGTCTCTTTCGGCTCGGTCAATCTTCTCGCGGAGAGCCGTGATGGCGGAATCTTCGGCGGCAGAGCAGAACCCTGCCGCGACAAACAGTGCCGCGGCCAAAAGCCCCAAGGCGCATTTCGGGGCCCATGCCGTCAACCGAGTTCGCATTCTGTTCACCACGAAGTCCATGTCAGCGACTCCTCCGTCCGACTCGCTGGGTGCAGACAGCACTTCCCGCCGAGCCGACAAACACTATCTCCGCCGATACTCCTTGCATTCGGTCGCGTTCGGTCTTTTCGGGTTGCGGCACACCTCGCCGTAATCGTACTTGCAGGTATCGCAGAGAAACCTCTCCATTCCAAAAAACTTCTTCAGACTTTTGCGAATTTTCGAGAAAAAGCTCATTTCCTCAAAGCTCAATCATCGTCTGTCGTCCCGTGTTTGCTCGAGAGAACTGATCTCCTGCGCCGTCATCTTCCGGAACTTGCCCGGCGGCAGCGACCCCAGCTCAAGGTTTCCGATTCGCGTCCTCTTGATGGCGGTCACCTCATATCCCACCCGGGCAAGCATCCGCCTGATTTGCTGGTTTATTCCCTGGCAAATCTGGACCTCCAGGCGACTCTCGCGCGCACCCCGGGAAAGCACCCGCAGGCTCAGCGGCTCGATCAACCTTCCGTCGAGCGTCACTCCCTGCCGCAGCGAAGTTGCCGCCTCCGGGCTGAAAAAGCCCTTCACGGCGACCTCGTAGCTTCTCGGGACGCCGTATCGCGGGTGGATGACCCGCTCGGCGAACTCTCCATCATTCGTCAGGATGAGCAGCCCCTCCGCGTCATAATCCAACCGCCCTACCGTGTATATCCTCTGAGCCACGCCGGGAAGGAAGTCGAGGACCGTCGTCCTCCCTCGCTCATCCTGGCTGGTGCAGACACAGTTCTTTGGCTTATTGAAGACCAGATACAACGGCCTCTGCGGCTTGACGGCGTCGCCGTCAACGACCACCGTGTCTCTTTCTGGGGAAATTTTGACCCCGACTTCCGTCACGGTCTCGCCGTTCACCTTGACTCGCCCTTCGGCGATGAGTTTCTCGCACTCTCTCCTCGAGCCCACTCCTGCGCGCGCCAGGAACTTTTGCAGCCTTTCACTTTTCGCGGCGGTTGCGCTTTGTGAAGCCATGGTGATTTTCTCGTCGCTGGGAAGAGCCATTTTTCCACGTCGGGCTGTGAACCCTCGGCGAATGTGCAGGTTCGGTGCGACTCTCCTCTCGGCGCCTTGAACGGAGACAAAGAGTCGCCGCATTCCACAGCGAACTATTGCTCCGGTTTGGTCTTGGGGAGGCCGAAGACCGAATCTCCGTCCTTCCACTTCCCTTTCTTCTTTAACAGTTGGATGCGGTCGTAGCGCCGGAGCACGTTCTTCTTGGCTTTTATTTTTCCTCCGGAGCCAAAGCTGGGATGCTGTGACATTAACCTGACCTCCTTTCAATCAGCGTCATTTCTGAGAAGGTATCTTCGCAAATAACGCCGATGCCTTCTCGCGAAGTTCGTTCTCCTCCGCCCTTCCCTTCTCGGGCAGTCCATCAAAAATAAGGCGGAGATATTCTCTCGCCTCGTCATATCGTCCCAAATGGAAGCATGATTCCGCCAGGCCATAATAACAGCTCCAATACTTGTCACGGAGCTTTGTCGCCTGGAGATAATGCGCAATCGCTTTCTCGTAGTCCTTTCCTTCGCTGGCAATATCCCCAAGCAGCTTGTGCGCCATGGATAGGCTGCTTTCGGATTCCTTCGGAGCTTCCCCCACAAATTTCTCGAGATACTTCTTCGCTTCGTCTCGCTTCTTATTATTGTAATGCACGGCGCCGAGCTTGTACAAGACCTGCACGTCCTGCCCCGGCAACTCGAGACTCCGCTCGTAACTCTTGATAGCCTCCTGAAGGTTCCCCAGAAGGGCGTGAGCGTCGCCGAGCAGACCGAAGACTTCGGCAGTCGGATTGCTGCCCACGGCTTTTCGCAGTTCGGACAAGGCGAACCGCGGGTTCTTGTCCCGCTCCGACAGATAACATTTTGCGAGGCCGATGCGCACGTTGGGGTTTTTCGGCTCGATTTCCTGGGACTTCAAATACGCGTTCTTGGCTTCCGTGAACTTCCCCATAGCGAAAAGGGCATTTCCCAGACCAAAATGGGCGAAGAAAGCTCGGGGATAGTGCTCCGTGGCTCTGCGAAAACTCTTCTCGGCTTCGGTCAGCCTGGAGTTCTCGAATTGGAGGGCGCCGAGGTTCGCGTACGCCATTGCCAAATCAACGCGGACCTGCGGAATCGTCTTTTCCTTTCCGAGGAGAAGACTCTCCCCGTTCTTTATACCGGTCTCAAATTCTGCCGTGGCGAGGAGATCGTACTCTTCCTTGTTCTTGCCAGCGTAGATGACGCCCAGGTCGTTGTGGGCGATGATATTCTCCGGGAAGCGCTCATTGAGTTTCTTGAGTTGACTTACGGCAGCCTCCTCGTTTCCCATCTTCCGGTGGGCGAGCGCCACGTGGTAGCCCGCTGAGAAAAGCTCCGGGCAAGCGGTCTCCGCCGACATGAACTTGCGCAATGCGGCGCGGTGGTTGTGCTGCTGATACTCCTCAACACCGTCCTGGAAACGGGACTCCGCCTTCTTCAAGACCCTCTCGCTCACGTCGGGCTTAAGGTATCCCGAGGCGGGATGAGCCGCTCCTATCGGCGAGAGAAGCGCCATCCCGACGGTGGCCGCCGCGATCATCCGTAGCGACACTTGTGCACTCCGGCGGCTATTCGCGGGGCAGCGCAAAGAAGAATTGTGCGATTGATTCTCACCGGCCATGGCGGAGATTCTCCTTTTTCACCACAGCATCTCCTTCCTCGACGCCGAGCGCTCGGGCCACGCAAGTGCATTTCGCGGTCAAAATGAAATAGATGTTCTCCGGCCTTTCGTCGAGGCATTCGTAATTCGCCTGACCCTTGCTGATTATGACGTCCCCCCTCTGCAAGATGTTCCGGAACTCCTCGCTGCAATCCTCTAATACCGTCCCAATCATTCCCGAGCCATTGGAGATAAGCGTCGCAACCTCGTCCAGACCAATCTGCCGGGCATCCTCCATCGTGGCGTCGTTGAGGATCGGCTTTTCGTTTACCGCAACGATGACATCTTTCCTTCCGAGAGTTTCCAGGAATAGCTTGTCGGCGACAATCTCCCCTGCGTTGTCGGCAAGGTAGAGGATAGTCTTTGCCGACTCCAGGTCCTTCCGAAGATTCTCAAAGTGGTCAGTCCTGAACGACCCCTTGAGGATGTCGTCAATCGCCTTTCGGACATCGAACTTGTGCAAGATGCCCATGTCAATGACGTTTCCGGCGGCGGCGATTTTGATTGCCGTATGGAGCTTGTCCGAAGACGATTCCACAATCCGCTTCAGCGTCGGATAAAGGCTCAGCATAGCTTCGTTGCTCTGCCGCTTCTCCTCGGCGAACGGGTCAGCGCAGTCCAGAATGTCGCTGACCACTCCGAGCGCGTAATACGACATCTCCGCCGGAGACTGGTCAAAAGTCCATTCGGGCAGCCGCCTCATCAGCTCGTACTGCACCTCTTTCAGCTTCCCCAGATCATCCGTGCAGCGCCGGGATGCGCTGAGAGCTTGTTTGAACATGCACGGAATGCATTCGATTTCTACTTTCAGACCGTGCCTCCCTTCCGAGAGACCTCCACTGACTCGTCAATCCAGCGGAGATAGTCGGGGTTTCCGCCGATTATCGGAATCGCTATGACTTCGGGAACTTCGTAACTGTGGTTTTCCTTGACGAGCCGGACTATCTCATCGAGAAGCTCTCGCCTGCTTTTCAAAATGACCAGAAGCTCATCGCTCCGGTCCAGTCTCCCTTTCCACCAGAAAAGAGATTTCACGTCGTGGACAATATTCGCGCAGGCCACGAGCTTTCCTTGCAGCAAAACGTCGGAGATTCTCTTCGCTTGCTCTTCCGACTCCACCGTAACCAGAACGACGATGTAATCACCACTCATGGCAAACACAATCTCCGCAGATTCGTATCCCCCAACTTCTCGCCCCTACGAATGACCCGAAGCCTCGTCGTGGTATCTGTTTTCCCTTTGGAGGCTGCGCACCGAGCCGCCCCGTTGGAGGCTCACTCCTGAGCTGGCTCTGAGCCGCGAACCCGCTTTACGGCCCCATACACATACCCGATCCCGGCGGCGATCGTGAGGACTCCCGCCGGATAATAGAAGTATTCGGCGTGGGGCAATCGCAGAATGATCCAGCCCATGGCAGCCGTTTGCATAACCGCCGCGGCTTTCCCCAGAGTAACTGCCCTGATTTCCACCTTCTTACGCAGGATGTGCGCTGTCAGCGCCCCGAAACCAAGAACGAGGTTCGTGGCTACCACCGCCGCCGGATACCATAGCGCCGGTGGATCAAACGGAAACTTGTCTTCGACCGGCGGGAGGCTCAGGACGATGATTCCAAGTCCAAACAGGAGCTTGTCAGCGACCGGGTCGAGCAATCCCCCGAGCCGCGTGGTCATTCCGCGAGTCCGCGCGATGTAGCCGTCAACCACATCGGAGACCGACGCTATGAGGAACAGTGCGAGCGCCGTATATCTCAGCCATTCCGCGGTACCCGGGTCTGTGCCCCTGTACACAAGCAGAAGTGCCAGAAACACCGGCACAAGCACTATCCGAAAAATCGTGATTTTCAGCGCAATATTCAACGGTCCCTCAAGTTTCTGCAAAAGAACAAAGGGTTGAGTGGGCGCTAACCCGGTGGTTCCCACAAGACCAACCGCCGAGAACACACAGGGCGCCGAGGGGACCTTGCGTCAGACAGTGCACCTCTGCCGCACCCGCGAACTCTGCCCTCAGCTGTTTTGCCGGGGTGCTCGCTGAGTGCCGACCCCGCGGCCCACTTATTTGTCCTTCCGCGCCGCCGTCGCCTTTCTGCTTCTGGAGAGAAACTCGGTTCCCTTCCACAAAGCATCCCGGTTCATCTTGAGAAGGTCCTGCCTTCTCCCGGGAAGCGCCTCTTTCAAGGCGTCCGAGATCGTGGTTATCTGAACAACGGGTCTTTTTTGAAGGTAGCAGCCGAGCGCCACCATATTAGCAACCTGCACGCTCCCCAGCGAGTCCGCAATCTCCGTCGCTGGAATCTCCACAACGTCCACATCCTCTCGCTTGACCGGCTCCAGAGCCATCGAGGAGTTCACGACCAGCAATCCCCCCGGACGAACCTTCGGCTCAAACCTCACGAGCGATGGATGATTCATCACGATCGCGCTCGTGGGGCTGCTGATGACCGGCGAGGCGATTTCTTCGGAGGAGATTATCACGTTGCAGTGGGCGGTCCCTCCGCGCACTTCCGCGCCGTACGATGGCAGGTAAGTAACGTGAAGCCCTTCTGCCATCGCCGCCTGAGTCAGAAGCTTGCCGAGGAACATAATCCCTTGCCCGCCAAAACCAGCGCAAACGATCTCCTCATGCAATTTCCTTGAAGCCGTCAAGTTGCCTCCCTTATCGGTACGCGCGGCGCCCGGGCGAAAATACGCTGCGCCAATAAGCGAATACCCTTTGGAAATCGAAGAACTGCTCCAGAAGATAATATGTGCGGGCAAGTGTCGGGTCAAATGAAAACGCCCGCGCCCCGCAACATCTCCCTCAGGGGGACTCACCGCAGAGAGCGCAGAGTCCGCATGTTTGTTGCGCCCGGCATGCGGCAGGCGGAACCAACATTGACGCAAAGGCGTTTTCATTGTAGCGTGGCAAGAAAATGGCATACCCTGGTAGGGTATTCAGAACCGCACAACTGCCGGGGGAGAACAATCGTGATTGACGACAATCTTCAGCAAAAGGCTCTGCAGAGGCTGCGGAGAGTCGAAGGACAGGTCAAGGGAATTCAGCGGATGGTGTCGGAGCAACGATACTGCATGGACGTCATTATGCAAATCGCCGCCGCGGAGTCCGCCCTTCACAAGCTCAGCGAACTTATCCTCAGAAACCATATTGAGACCTGCGTGTTGGATGCCTTCCGCTCGAACGACTCCAAAAACCAGAAACGGAAAATTGACGAACTGATGGAGGCTTACTCGCGGTGCAGACCGCGATAAGGGATTTCTTCCCGACGACCGGAGGGAAGAGGCAAAGAGCTTCAGTCGCAGATGCATCGCAAATTGAAAAGGGGTGAGCGATGGAATTACCTGCTCGTGGACAGACGATGAGCGCGAGAGCCAAACGAAAGGGCGCAGCGACGATTCTGATAGCATCCGTCCTTGCCCTGATTCTCCTGGGTGGATGCGCGTCGCTGCAGGACAAAAGAGCCGAACCGAGCGAACGGGCTGCGAAAACCCCTGAAAGCCCCAGCCTCTCAAACGCTCCCTCCCGACAGCTTCCACTTCTCGGAGAAAACTCCACCGTTGACGACTACGCAACCTACGCCCTCCTGAAAAACCCCGGACTTCGGTCCGCTTACAACCGCTGGATGGCCGCTCTTGAGAAAGTTCCGCAGGTCAAGTCCCTCCCCGACCCGGCGCTCAGCTACAGCCGCTCCGTCAGCGGAATGGAATCATCGGAGGTCGAGTTGATGCAGATGATTCCCTTCTTCGGAAAGCTCGGGCTCCGAGGAGAGGCAGCATTGGCAGCAGCACGCGCCGCCCACGCCCGCTATGAGGACGAAAGACTCAATTTGATTTCCCGGGTAAAAGAAGCGTACTACGAGTACTACTACACAGGACGAGCCGTCCGGGTCACGGAGGAGACCATCGAGTTGCTCAAGCGACTGGAAGAGGTCGCGAGCATAAGGTTCCGAGCAGGCGGCACCCAGCAAGATGTGTTGAAGGCGCAGGTCGAGTTGGAGAAGTTGGGCAACGACCTCAAGACGTTGCAGAACATGCAGGGCGCCGTCGCCGCACGGCTCAATGCGGAACTCAGCAGACCCATTGACACCCCGATTCCCTGGCCGAGCAGGATCGAGCAGCAGAAGCTGAACTTCTCCGATGAGCAAGTCCTTCAACTGGCGGAGAGCGGAAACCGGGACTTGAAAGCTATGGCTTTCGAGGTCGAGGAAAACCAGAACATGCTGGCTCACGCGAAAAGGGAGTTCTGGCCAGATTTTGGCCTGGGAATCGGATACATGACGGGGGAGGTGGGGGCAATGGGCGAGATGACGACCGACGAGGAGGATGCGTGGCAGGTCATGGTTTCCGTTAATCTCCCCATCTGGCGAAAGCGCTTATATGCCGCGGTGAGGGAGGGGCAGGCTTCACTCCGAGCCGCTCTGGAAGCGAAGGAACAGGCGAAGAACTCGCTCCTGAGCAAAGTGCGATTCTCCCTCTATAAATATAACGACGCTCTCCGCCAGGTCGCCCTTTACAAAAACACGCTGATTCCCAAAGCCGAGCAAGCGCTGAGCGCATCGCAGGCGGGCTATCGCGCCGGAGAAGTGGATTTCGTCAACTTGATAGATAGCGAGAGGGAGCTTCTTTCCTTTCGTCTCGAATACGAGATGGCCCTCGCGGAACACCAAAAGCGGATTGCTGAGCTTGAGATGTTGAGCGGTCAGCCTCTCACTGACCTGGCCACCGGGGACCAAAAAGAGGAATCCGCCGATGCCGCAGGCGAACCGGCTTCGTGAGAGCACGCAACGGAATAAAGGGAATCATCGAACATGCGCGGAGTACGGCTCAGTATCCGGCGCGGCGATGAAATCATTCGAGTGAGGTTACTATGAGCACAAAACAGCCGTCGGGAAAAAAGTTGGTCCTTTACATTCTGGCTGGCGCCGTCGGGATTGCGGTCGTCGTCCTGGCGGGAATCTCGGCTCTGACGTGGCGCATCCCATTTATCGGCTCCCATGAGCACGGAAAAGCCGCCGAGGCTCGCCCAATCGCTGGCGACCAGGAGGACATAGCGTACTGGACATGCGCGATGCATCCGTCGGTTCGCCAACCAGGACCCGGCAAATGCCCCGTGTGCAGCATGGACCTCATCCCGGTCAAAAAAGGGGCTGGCTTGATGCTCACCGAGAGACAGCGAGACCTCATACCGATCAAGACCGAGCCAGTCGGTTTCCATTCTCTTCAAAAAGAAATAAGAACCGTCGGTGTTCTCGACTACAACGAGCGCAAGCTCGCCTTTGTCTCGACTCGGGTCTCGGGATGGATCGAGCAGTTGTTTGTTGACTACACCGGCACAAAAGTGCGGAAGGACGATCACCTGGTCAGAATCTATAGCCGCGAACTCCTTCCCGCTCAGCAGGAGTATCTCGGCAGCTTGAAGTACCTCAACAACCTCACTGCTCCCGACGACGAAACGCGAAAGCGAGCGCAGGACGATGTCGCCGACGCCGAGGAGAAGCTTCGCCTTCTCGGTCTGACGCCCCACCAGGTGGAAGAGATTAAGCAGAAGGGCGCCGTCCAAACGAGCTTAGTTCTTTACGCTCCCATCGGCGGAACCGTTCTGGAGATGAACGCCTATCGGGGACAATATGTCGAGGCGGGACAAAACCTCTACAAGATCGCCGACCTGTCTTCTTTGTGGATGATCGCGGATGTCTATGAATACGAGATGCCGTGGCTTCGTTGGGGGCAGGACGTCGAAATCACCTGCCAGGCTTTCCCCGGCAGAATCTTCACCGGCAAGGTCTGGTTCATCTATCCCTTCCTGCGCACGGAAACACGAACCGTCAAGGTTCTCGTCGAGGCGCCCAACCCTGGCGAGGCGCTCAAGCCCGGGATGTATGTAACGGCTCGGTTGAAGGTCTCGCTCCGGGAAATTTATCAACCGCCCCCGAAACCGCCCTACGCTTGCCCGATGCATCCCTGGGTCACCGCCGACCAGCCCGGAAAGTGCTCCATCTGCGGAATGGACCTTGAGAAGACCCAGACCCAACCGGAGGAGACCGCCGCGGGAGTGGAGACCTACTGGACCTGCCCCATGCACCCGGAAGTGCACGAGAAGCAGCCCGGCAACTGTCCCAAATGCGGCATGAAGCTCGTCGAGAAAAAAGCCGAGCAGCCCCCGACCAAGAAAGTGCTGACCTGCGGCATGCCCGGACATCCGCAGTTCGAGCCCGGGAGCGAGCCCAAAGACGGGAAGTGTCCCCTATGTGAGATGAAATTGACCGAGAGAGAAGTTACGGTGGCGGTTGCGGACGAAGCGCGCCCGTTGTTCAAGCACGTCTGTCCCGACCACCCTGACCAGATTGCCACGGAACCCGGAAAATGCCCTCTCGACGGAAAGGACCTCGTCATGACCGATGAGGTTCTCTCCGTCCCTAAAAGCGCCGTCATCAACACCGGCGAACGTTCGGTCGTTTACCTCGACAAAGGCGAAGCGGGATACGTCGCCGCCGACGTGGCTCTCGGCCCCGAGGGATGGGCGACGGCGGACGGTGTCAAAGAGCGGTTTTATCCGATTATCAGAGGGCTTCAGCCGGGAGAGGTCGTCGTGTCCCACGGCAACTTCCTCATAGACAGCCAGAGCCAGATCACCGGCGCCGCCGCCGCTGCGTACGGTGGAGCCATCGGAAAGGAAGAGGCGGGCGAGACGCCACCCGCCCATAAGCATTAAGGACTTGCGGGCATGATTAAAAAGCTGATTGAGCTTGCGGTTCGCAACCCGCTCCTCGTCATTGCCGCGGCCATCCTGTTCGTATGGGCGGGATGGCAAGCTCGACGAACCACGCCCATGGACGCCATCCCCGACATCGGCGAAAACCAGGTCGTGGTCTTCGCGGACTGGATGGGACGGTCCCCCCAAGACGTTCAGGACCAGATCGTATATCCTCTCTCGACGAAGCTTCTTGGCATCGCCGGAGTCAAAGACATCCGCGCCAACTCCATGTTCAGCTTCGGCTACGTCAACATCATCTTCAAAGACAACATTGATTTCTACTGGGCGCGGACGCGGGTCCTCGAAAAACTCGACCTGGCAAGAAAGGACCTCCCCGAAGGAGTCATGCCCTACCTCGGTCCCGATGCCACCGGCCTCGGCCAGGCTTTCTGGTACACCGTCGAGAACGGTTACTATTGCCCAAAGCATCCCGCAAAGCGCTACGCCTCCTCCGGCAAATGCCCCGACGACGGTGAGCCGTTAATCCCCTCCAAGCTCGACCTCCACCAGCTCCGCACGCTTCAGGACTGGTACATCCGATACTATCTCCAGACCGTGGACGGCGTAAGCGAGGTCGGTTCCGTTGGCGGCTACGTCAAGCAGTACCAGATTGACGTTGACCCCAACAAGCTCGTCGCCCTCGGCGTCTCCCTCCAGGACGTTTTCATGGCGGCTATGGACTCCAACCTCGATGTCGGGGCAAAGGTCATCGAAGAGGGGGGAATGGAGCTTCTCCTTCGGGGCATCGGGTTCGTCAAAAAGGTCGAGGATATTGAAAACATCGTCGTCGGGGCGCATCAGGGAGTCCCCATCTATCTCAAGCACGTCGCGGACGTTACCCTCGGCCCCGATTTTCGTGAAGGGGCTTTGGATAAAGACGGAGTCCCTGCCGTGGGGGCCGTCGTTCTCATGCGCTATCGGGACAATCCGCTGCGGGTCATCGCCCACGTCAAACAAGAAATCCGCGAGATAGAATCTGGCTTGCCGCCGGGGGTTCGCATAGTTCCCTTCTACGATCGCACGAACTTGATTAAGCGCGCTCAGGCGACGCTGAACGAGACCCTCCTCGAAGAAATCATCCTGACCACCGTCGTCGTCCTCCTCTTCCTCGGACAGCTCCTCCCGACGCTGATCATTGCTCTTGTGCTTCCGCTCGGCGTCCTCGCTTCGTACCTGGGCATGCGTCTCATCGGCCTACCTTCGGACATCATGTCCATTTCCGGCATCGCCATCGCCATTGGCGTGATGGTGGACGCAGGGATTGCCATCACGGAAAACGTAACCCGCCTCCTTGCCGAACCTCACGCGGGAAAGACCAAAACCGAAGTGGTTCTGGAGGCTGCCAAGGAAGTGGGACCCCCCATCTTCTTCGCCATCCTGATCACCATTGTCGCGTTCATCCCCGTGTTTGTCCTGAAAGGACAATCGGGAAAAATGTTCACCCCATTGGCCTGGACGAAGACCTTCGCCATGCTCGGGGCAGCCATCGCAGCCGTAACCATTATTCCGATCCTGTGCGCCTTAGTCCTGCCGGACCCGACGAGACGGCGGAGAAACTCCCGCCGGCCCAAGTGGATGCGGGCAATTTCCTTCCAGACCGTGTCGTCTGCCGTGACCGGGCTGATCCAGCGTGTATATACCCCGATCATTCGCTTCGCCCTGAAGAACCGCCTCACCAAAGCCGCAGTCCTCCTCATCGCCTTGCTCCTCTTCCTCGCGAGCGTTCCCCTGACGCCCTTCAAAAAGAAGATCGGGCAGGAATTCATGCCGCCGCTCAACGAGAGGGACTTGCTATTCATGCCCGTGCTCCTTCCGAGCGCATCCCTCACGACCGTCAAGGAGGTCATGACCAAGCAGGACTTGATTATCTCTCAATTCCCGGAGGTTGAATCATCAACCGGAAAGCTTGGCCGAGCCGAATCCGCCACCGACCCCGCTCCCGTCTCCATGCTCGAGACAATCATCACGGTCCGCGACCCCGAGACCTGGCCCAGAAGAACTGCGAAAACGGACAGGCTTTCTGATCTCGTACCGGTTGCCGCGGAACGCCTGAAGAACGAGGGCTTCCTGGATTCGTCAGAGACCGCCCCGGACCGGGCGCGAAACATTGTCATGAATGTCGCTGCCCGCATGGACGAGCTCGCGGTTCAGTATCGCCAGCCCAATCTCCGTTCCGGAGAAAGAGAGAAGTTGTACCGAATTTGGCTGGTTCGTCTTGTCTTCGACGAGATTCTGAAATCCGGTCAAAAAGGCGAAGCCTCCTCCCTCCCTCCCGACCAGGAGACCAAATTGCATCGCCTCGCCTCCGACCTCGCCAGCACCCTTGACCATTCTCGATACTTCCGCCGAAAAACCCGCGACGAACTCGTTACCGACATCGTCGAAGCCACCCGAATGCCCGGCGTCAGCCCCATCATGACCCAGCCGATCCGCAATCGGATTGACATGCTCGCCACCGGCATCCAGACGCCTGTCGGAATTAAGGTCTATGGCAGGGATTTGAAGAAAATCGAGGAAATCGCCATCGGGATCGAGCAGATTCTCCGCGAAGTCCCCGGCGCTCGAAATCCTTATGCGGAACGCATCGGCAACAAGCCGTATCTCGAGTTCGAAATTGATCGAGAGGCCGCTGCTCGATATGGCATCCGCGTCGGCGACATTCAGAGGGTCATCACCACCGCGGCTGGCGGCATGAACATCACAACTACCGTCGAAGGGCGCGAGAGATACCCCATTCAAGTCCGGTACATGCGCGAACTGAGGGACAACGTCGAAGCCCTCAAGAGAATCTTCGTCTCCACGCCAAAAGGCCAGCATATTCCTCTCGAACAGGTCGTTCGCATCGTCCGCCGCCCCGGTCCCGCCATGGTCAACTCCGAGAACACCGTCCTCTACTCCCGCGTCTTCTGCGACGTGGATACGCAAAAAGTTGGTCTCGTGGATTTCGTCAAGTCCGTCGAGAAAGTGCTTGCCGAAAAGGTCAAACCGCGCCTCCCTGAAGGACATTTCTACACCATCAGCGGCCAGTACGAGGCGGAGCTGGAGGCGAGAAGTCGCCTTGCGGTTGTCGTTCCGGTCTGTCTTTTCGTGATGATTCTTCTGCTCTACATCAACTTCAGGTCGCCCGCCGCGATTATCTCCATTTTCACCGCCATACCCTTCGGCTTCATCGGCGGAATGTGGCTACAGTGGCTGATGCAGTACGTCCCGGAATCCCTCGGGGGCGGCAGCGTCATCAAGTACTCGACCTCCGTCTGGATCGGATACATTGCGCTTTTCGGAGTAGCGATGGAGGACGGAATTCTCATGCTTTCATTCGCCCTGGAGCTTTTCCGAAAGGGCGGAAAGATTGACGACAACATCGTCAAGGCAGGCATCCTTCGCCTCCGCCCGATTTTGATGACCACCTACACGACCGTCCTGGGTCTTTTGCCAATCATGCTCTACGAGGTTTCCACGACCACCGGCGCCGAGTTGATGAAGCCGCTCGCAATTCCGACCTTCGCCGGCGAGATTACTTGCACGACCACAAACCTCATCGTCGCTCCGGTTCTGTTCTCCGTTCTTTATCCCATGGAGCTTAGAGTCAGAAATTGGTTTCGACAGCGGAGAGAGAAGAGGTTAGCGGAACAAAAACCTGCGGCATAGCGCTCCCCGAATACAAACGGGGCCGCGCCCCTGCGCGAATCCGTCCACGAAAGAGCTTTTTTGAGAGGTGAGCAATGAAAAAAAGAGTCGTTTGGTTGACCGTTGTTCTTATGACTGGCCTGCTCGTGGCCTTCCCCGGGTGCAAGCCGAAGGAGACGGAGAAAGAAGCCAAGCCCTTCGCTACCGAGTCGAAGGGCAAGGCGCCCGTCGCCGAACAGCCAGCAGAAACCTATTGGACTTGCCCCATGCACCCGGAAGTCCGCCAAAAGGGGCCCGGGGACTGTCCCAAGTGCGGAATGAAGCTCGTCGAGAAGAAAGCCGAAGCGGGCGAGAAGGCGAAATAACGCGGCAGGTTCTCTGGCCTATTGCCATTCTTCCGCAGGGGGCGAATCCTCGGTGTCGTCGGGCGCCGGAGGGGCGCCCGGCCCTTGTCGCAATGAAATCTTCACAGATTTCATCCCGGTTTCCCTGTCCTCGTTGACGCTGGTCGTCTCAATGGTGGGGTCGTCCTTGAGGGCGAGGTGGACGATTCTTCGGTCTGCGGCATGCATCGGCTCAAGAGTGATCGGCTTCCCCCTGTGTTTGACCTTTCTGGCGGCTTCGCCTGCTTCCCTGATGAGCTTGCTGCGTCTTCTCTCGCGATACCCTTCGACGTCCACCACGACGTTCGCTCGCGACTTGAGCTTCTTCATGAGCATCAGGTTCAGAAGAAACTGAAGCTGGTGAAGGGTGTTTCCATCCTTGCCGATAAGTCTTCCCGCCTCGGGGCATCCCTCAATCGAAAAGACGAGGTTGCCTTCCCTCCTGTGGATTTCGATTTGAGCGGAGATGCCGATTCCTCCGAGGATACGCCTCAAGAGCTCCTCCGCAAGCGTCTCCTGGTTATCCTTCTCAGGCCCGAGTGTGGGTTCCACCTCTCAACCCTTTTTCTGTACGAAATACTGCTGGATAGCTCTCAGAACGGTGCTCACCGCAAAATACAGGTTTAGACCGGACGGCATATTATAAAAGATGATGCCGAAAAAGACCGTCATAAAGTGCCCCATCATTTTCTGTTGCGGGTCCTGCTGGGTAGCCGATGAGCCGGCCTTGGAGATTTTGTTCTGGAGAAGAAACGTCGCGACAAGTATCAACGGGAGGATGTTCAGAGAGTGTCCTATGACCGGTATCTCGACGCCGAAATCCAAAACCGCATCCGCCTCGGAAAGGTCCTTGATCCACAGCGCGAAAGGCGCACGCCTCAGCTCCACCGCCGACCGAATCATTCCAAACATCGCGATGAGAACCGGCATCTGGAGAAGCATGGGCAGACAGCCCCCCAGCGGATTGACCTTGTGCTCCTTGAACAGCTTCATCTGCTCGACCTGAGCCTGGCGCGGATCGTCCTTGTACTTCTTCCTCAGCTCCGCGATCAGCGGCTGGAGCTTTTGCATCTCCTTCATGGACTTATAGCTCTTTTGGTCAAGCGGGTAGAGGATGATTTTTACCAGAATCGTCAGGAAGATGATCGCCAGACCGTAATTCGGGACCACCTTGTAGCTCCAGTTCAGAACCTTGAGAAGAGGTATGCCCACGAAGCCGAACACGCCGAAGCTCATCACTTTCTCGAGCTGGCGGTCGCCTGCAAGCCCCTTGCTCAACCGCTTCAACCGGTCGTATTCCTTCGGTCCCGCATAGAACGAGAATCGCTGCAAAACCTTCTTGCCCGGCTTCAAGTCGAATCCCTCGGCCCCGATCCCCAGGGAGAAGAAATGTTCCTCGTCTTTGGACGAGCTTTTCGAGGAGCCGCCGCGCTTCGGTAACTCTGCGATTTCCGGAATGACCTTGGTCACCCGAACCGCCGCATTTCCGAGCTTTTCGTTTCTCGGTTCCGGGGAAAGAATCAGAGCGAAGTATTTGTTGGCCACCGACGCCCAGCGAAGAAACGACAACGACTTGCTTTCTGACTTTTTCGGATTCGTCAAAAGCTTTTGGACCTTGCCCGCGCCGAGAGCCAGGAAGTTCATCTCTTTGTATCCCGCCTTGCGCTCCACCGGGAAAGCGGCCCCGACCTTCACTTGATAAGCCGGGACATCCATGGCCTGCTCGGACTGGTTCTCGAAGACCAGATCCATCGTAAGCAGATAGCCTTTGTCGGCGAGCTCGAACGACTTCGTAACCTTAAGCCCTCCGTTCAGGGTCAACTCCCCCGCTAATTTTCGGTCGGTCTCCTTCTTGAGGTCGAATGGGTACGTCGAAAGGTCCAGACCCTCCTTTTCCCGCGACGTAACCACCAGCGGGTTTACGCCTTCGTCATCCACAGTTCCGCCCGGAATCCTTACGGGCTGCTTTCCACGAACCACCACTTCTTTGTTCGTTTCGGTCGTATAGAGCAGGATTTCGTCAACCGCTGCCCCATAGCGGGTGAACGTCATTCGACAATAGCCGTTCTCGAGCCAGACCTTTTTCTCCTTCTCCCGCATTTCGTCAGTCACGACGGGCTTTTCGACGGGCGGTGCGGGCTTGACTTCAGGCGTCTCCGGGGATTTCTCGGCAGGCGCCTTCACTTCTTCCGGCGTGGAAGGCGTCTCGCTCTTTTCTTCCTCCTTGGCGGCAGGCTTTACCTGCGGGCGGGGAGGATAAAAAGTCTGATGGAAGACGCTGTATCCCCAGAACACCAGAAAGCTGAGCACAACGAAAAGGATGTAGCGTTTGAGCATCTCGATTCCTCAATCCACGGGGTCGTATCCGCCGCGACAAAACGGGTTACACCGCACAACTCGCCAGATTCCTTTCAACAATCCCAAAAGCAAGCCTTTCTTTTCCAGAGACTCAATCATGTACTCCGAGCACGTCGGCACAAAGCGGCACGCGGGCAGCAGCCACGGAGATAACGCCCGTTTGTATGCCCTTATCAGAAAGACCATTACCCTTTTCATGAGCGTATCAAGGAGGTGCAATGAGCCACACCGCCGCCGGTTCACGTACCCCAGGAAGCCATTTCAGCATCCGCAAGCGGGCTGTTTCCCCCCGGAAAGGTTCTCACTGTCCTGAGCAAACAAATCAGCCTTGCGGAAGAAGCTAAGGACCAGTGCATGAATTTCTCGGAACTTCAGCTCTTCCAGCCCCTTTCTGGCGACCAAAAGGAGATCATAACCCCTTCTCAGCCTGTGCTTGTTCAAACGGAACACCTCTCTCAGCCGCCTCTTTAGCCGATTTCGGACGACAGCGTTTCCGATTTTGCTTCCGACACTGAGTCCAAGCCTTGTGGTCTCAAGCTGGGACGGGTAGAAAATCAAAACCAGCGACGGGGCTGCCACCCTCTTCCCTTTGGAATAGACACGATCGAAATCGGCAACCTTCCGGAGCCTTTCTGAGCGAGAGAAAGTGAGCCTTGACACCGCTACACTGTCAGGCGTTTTCTACCTTCCCGCCTCCTGCGCTTCAACACCTCGCGGCCCCAACGAGTCGTCATCCTCTTTCTGAAACCGTGGGTGCGTTTCCTCCTGATGTTCGACGGCTGATAAGTCCTCTTGACCAATGACCTTGTTCCTTTTTCAACGGTTGTCGTTCCAAAAAACGCTGCCTCGCAGCCAGCGGCCTGAGTTCTGAGCCGCCATATGGTACTTTGTCCCACTGCGCCTGTCAAGCCATCCCGCGGCTGTTTTGAAATTGTGCCATAAGGGCTGGGCTTCCTTCGGAAAGGGGGCGCAGCGGGACA
>CAZFAP010000019.1:0-40163 GCA_964516325.1 uncultured Verrucomicrobiota bacterium | reverse complement strand
AGCCGCATTGTACTCATTGGAATTCTCGCCGTGAGCGTGGCCGGCGTGGTCGGGTTCCGCGAAGTGGATGAAGAAGAACATCCGTTTGTCTTTGTACTTCTCCAGATATTCGATCGCGGTCGCAACGACTTTCTCGTTCTCCAAAAGCCCGTTGACGAAGACGTCCATGTTGTCCTTGGTGTAACAATATGGCTTGCCGGGAACGGACCAGTACTGCTTCCCGTCCTGCTCGATGATCTTGCCCCCGGCTTCTCGCTGCGGCTTTGCCTTCCCGGCGGCGACCGCGTTCTTCTCCCTCGTGAGGATGCGCTCCATGGGGATTAACTGAGGGGCATCGGCATCCACGTGCCCTTTTTTGCCAATGACGGCAACGGTGGCGACATTGTCGGGACCGAAGAATTTCTCGAGCCGCTCAAAGACCGTGTAGCCAACCGGAATGGGCTGGAAAATGCCGTTGCTGAAAACGCCGGTTTTCTCCGGCTCATATCCGGTGAGAATCTGAGCCCAGCCCGCTTTGGTGTCGGTAATGCGAAGGACCTCTATGGCGACGAGTTTGCCCTCGCTCGCGAGCTTCATAAGGTTGGGGACTTCACTTCGCGAGATGCATTCCTTGAGATGGTCTCGCTGGCATCCATCCCATCCAATGAGGAGGATGTTTTGCGGGGTCTCGCCACGCTGGACGCCCCATGCGTGAGAATCCAGAAGAAGCAAAAGCCACATCATAATGAATGGGGACACCGCTTTGCGAAGCACTTTCATAGGTTCCTCCCTTCTGTACATTGCCCTGTGCGACAGCACAATCACATCTGCCTTTGGATTCTGATTATGCCCGAAGAGCTGAGTGCACGCAAACCAATTCCAATGAGAAACCTAAACATTCGAGCAGGGCAGCCCCAGGCCTTACTCGCGAGCATACCGGCAAGCCAGACTCCTCTGGACATCCCCGGCTGGGTGACGGCGTGAAAGCCGTCTCACGACAGAACGACTTCAATCGGGGACGTGGGGCAATTCCGCCGGGGCCCCCGCACCACTCGAGCGGTTCACGTGCAACCTTGGCTGAAACCAGCCAGAAGGGTGAGTGGCACGAATGATCAGTCTGGCGCGATTGGAGACCAGTAGCGTGTTGCTTTATCGCAACATTTTCACTGGGTCGCGCGCAAATGGGCGACTATATAGACAATACGTGTCGCGCTCGCGTAGTCCGGCGCTGTGCCGCGCCCTTTGCACGCGCGTCTATCGCAGCCACTCGCCCGAAGCGGAAGGCAATAAGCCCGTGCGGGAAGGGTCTCGGGGACCGCAGAGCGGTTACTGACGCCGCCATGCGGCAGGGGCTGGTGTCAATTCGGAACCCGTGTAGGGAAAGGGACGAATATTGGGAAGGGCTGTGTCGTTTCGAGGAGGGACGAAGCGAACGCGGCTTGCTGTCAACTCGCGGTCCATCCGCGGCTCGGTTTCATCAAGGGAGGTTCGCGTGACTTCTCCTCTCGGACAGCGTTTATGAAATCAGACGGATGTTTACAAATGTAAACAACTGCATTAAGCCTCGTAATCACAATGGGTTACGTGTGCGATGAAAGCCAAAATCCGCCCTCCTGCGTGGCTTCTGCGACGACAGGGAGGACACAGCGTGCCCGAGGAGCAGACGGTCGGGTCTGGGTGATTCGCCCCATAATTCGTTTACTTAGAACGTGTTACGGAAGAACCCGCTCACACCACTCTTTGGTTTCTCGTACTGGCACGTGGGTTGCTCCACACCAAGAAAAGGTAGTAGGTGGGTGCGGAGTCCGGCCTAACAATAGGAAGCTTAGGAGAGGCGGGATGAAAAACTCGACGGTTTTGATTGTGCTTGTCGGATTCTTTCTGGTCGCTGGATTTGCTTCGCCCGTTCACGGGTCGCCGACTGGATTCACCTTGTCAGACGAACTGATGATGACGTTTGACGACACGTACGTCAAGCCTTTCGAGGGGTGGGCGGACCTGACCGGAAAGACCGATCTTCCGGGCGTGGGGGTTCAGTTTGACGTAGCAATTTATGGCGCCTGGACCGTGGAAATGGGCATAGGCACGCCGTATGACGCGGACCTCAGCGCCTACGATACGTACGCCCTGACGGTGACGAACATGACGGATGACGACACGTTCAACGTGAACCTTTACCTGAAGACGGGCCCGTCAGAAACGTACTATGGTTCCCCGTGGTGGACTCTCCTCCCAGGGACGACCGCGCCGATCACCCTGGACGTTACTTCGGTTCCGAACATGGACGACGTCAGGGGACTCGGTCTCGGTGTTGAGGCATGGGCAGGGAACGAATTCGGGATGGCCGACGCCATTCGTGTGGTCAAGGTTGCCGGAGACGAGCCGTATGACCCACTGCGACCGATTCCTGAGGCAAGCACGCTGATGCTGTTCGGGTCGGGGCTTGCCGGGATCATGGCTATCGCCCGAAGGAAGTTCCGGTCCTTGTCAAAACAGGGCTGATAGCTTCCCCTTACCCTCGGTGCAAAACAACATTCCTTTCGCTCAAACCGGCTTTCTGTGTTGACGACATGCGGACTGTCCGCGCTTTCTGTCTCCCCCCTTCCAGCCCGACGCGCCGCCGAGTGCCTGAGAGCAGGCGGCGCTTTTTTCGGGTGCCCGTCTCTTCTAACGCACAGATCAGTTGACCGAGCCACGTTCACGTGTTTCAGAAGCTGTCCGCCTCACAAGTGCAGCGCCAGCCTTCTCCCAATGGCAGGCGTCCACCTGGCCACGGTTCGGCGGCTCACGAGATCGCCGCTGTGCGTTGCTATTGATAAACAGGCACGGCCTCCCACTGTCATTTGCGGCGTAAGCGAGCGCGGACTACCGAACAACCCTCCGGCGGCTGGAGCCGCCCCGCCCACCCCTGGCTTGGGCAAGGCCGGGCGAATGGGGCCTCGGGCGCTGCCCGGTTTTTCTGGCCTATCCGCGCAATGGTCTGGGAGGTAAGTAGTTACGTCGTGAGAATCAAGGAAGAACAGGTTTACGGAAAACCACCTGTGTTGACGTTGGGAAACTTTCGGCGCATCATCTTATTGCGCAATGAGTTAGGAGAGCGAGGATGGGGGAACGCGGGGGGGCGTTTAGCCCCGGCAACATCGGCAAGGCATGGCGCGGCGGAAGGACAGGAGCCATACGTCTTGTTTGTAGCGTCGTAACTTATGTAATGATAACGTATTGCAGATTCGTGCTGCGGGAGAATGGCAAGTTGACTGTGGCTGGCATGAGCGTTGCTCAATCCCCTTGAGCAATCAGAGTATCCTATCCACGATTGGAACAAAACTTCCGTAGAGGAGATTGAGGATGCGGATTTCAGAAGTACTGGTAATAGCTAGTTTACTCGCCATAGTTGGACCCGGCGTGCATGCGCTTGCATCACCTACGGGCTTCTCGTTGTCGGACGAAACGCTGATGACGTTCGAGGACACGTACGTGAAGCCCTACGAAGGGTGGGCGGACCTTGTTGGCAAGGTGGATACGACGGGGCTCGGAGTCGAGTACGACGTGGCGCTGTACGGCGCCTGGGACATCGAACTCGGCATAGGAGGTCCGTCTCCCCTGTCAGACCTCAGCGGTTTTACGGACTATTTCCTGACGATCACGAATACAAGCGTTGACGACACCTTCAGTGTCAACCTGTATATGAAGACGGGGCCAAACGAAGACTATTATGGGTCGCCTTGGTGGACTCTTTTCCCAGGGATGACTGCAGAGGTTTCCCTGAATCTCATCTCGAATGTCGCTCCGGTGGCAAACCTCAACGATGTGAGAGAACTCGGCTTCGGCCTGGAAGGGTGGGTTGGGAACGAGTTCGGCCAGGCAGACGCTATCAGGGTCATGGCCGCTGATCCCCCAGGCGGAACCTCATTGCAGCCTCTGAACGCCGTCCCGGAAGCGAGCACGCTGATGCTGTTCGGTTCGGGACTCGTGGGACTGCTCGCAATCGCCAGAAAAAAGCTACCGTTCTTATCGAAGTGAGGGAAGGTCTCTGTCTCCCCTAAACTCCCGGCGGACAGAGGACATCTTCGAAAGCAGGAGCCGCGTTTGGACCAACCTCCAAGCGTGGCTTTTGCTTTTTGTCCCCGGGCGGTGATGACCCCTCAAATCACCTCCTGAGCTGGCCTGACTTCTCAGCCCTGATTGCGCTTTTGACCCACGATCAAGGCTTTTTCGAGGGGTACCCGCGACGGCCCTTTGAAGCGCCGCCGTTCACGAACCCGGCAACGTCGAACTTCCTAACCGCCGGGCGCCAGCTCTCTCAAGACCGCTCTCACCGGGCTGCCATCTCCGCCGGCGATCTTCAAAGGCAGGGCAATCAACTCATAGTCCCCCGGATTGACCTCTCTCAGGTCAAGCCCTTCGAGCAAAGGAATCCCCTTACCGAGAAGGATGTGGTGGCTCTCAAAGCTGCGAGCGCGGAATTCCTCGATGGAGAGGTAGTCAACACCAACGAGCTTTACGCCTGATTCCGCCAGGACGCGGCACGCATCGGGGGTGAGGTAGACATAATCCTCGCTGAAGTCCCTTTGCTCCCACAGGTAGGAGTTCCGGGTTTTGAAAAGGATTCGCTCGACTCCGCGAAGTGATATGCTCTGTATATCGCCCTCAGTGATCTTGTCGGCTTCGGGGAAATAGACGACGCGGGCGGGGCCGACAAAGAGGTCAAGAGCCACGCGGTCAACGGTCAGGCCATCGCGTTCAAAATGGTAAGGAGCGTCCATGTGGGTGGCGATGTGGCTTCCGATTTCGAGGAACGACTTGTTGCAGACGTCCCCCTTAGCTATTTCCTCGACCCGGTGAAAAACATAATGGTCTCCGGGCCACATCGGGATGTCCGGCGAAATCAGGTGGGAGATGTCGTAGATTCGGCTCATGGGAACCTCTTAGCACTGTAACTCGTGAGAAAGGCAAACTGGTTCTCCGGGCAGTCACAGAAGGCAGAGGCGTGCCGCGGAAAAAGACAGCGATATTGGCACGAGACGCAAATCGTGCTATCCTGTTTTTGCGAAACGACAGCGAACGTTGCTTCATAATCATACACGCGAGACGAGACGTTGCAAAAGTTTTCGTTGAACATCGTTCTTCCGATTCTTGCTCTGGCGGCGATCATTGCGCTGACCGTCGTTCCGCGAAGGGCGTTGCGAAATGACCCGGCTGCGGCATCCGCGGCCGCTGGCCCAGCTGACAGGCACAGAGATGAGCGACTCAGAATGGTTGCGAAGCAGATTGCCGACCGGGGAATCCGGGATGAAAAGGTGCTGGCGGCGATGCGAAAGGTCCCGCGGCACGAGTACGTCCCCCCGAATCTTCGTCGAGAGGCGTATGCCGATTGGCCCTTGCCCATCGGGCACGGACAGACGATCTCCCAGCCCTACATCGTGGCGCTGATGACGGAGCTTCTGAGGCCGAAAAGCACGGATCGGATTCTCGAAATCGGCGCTGGCTCAGGGTATCAAGCGGCGGTTTTGGCCGAGATCGTGAAGGAAGTCTGGACAATCGAAATCATCAAGGACCTCGGCGCCGGAGCAAAAAAGATTCTCGCGGAGAAGTATCCTGAGAAAGTCAAGGTCAAGGTCGCCGACGGATATTATGGATGGGAAGAAGGGGCGCCTTATGACGGAATCATTGTAACCTGCGCGGCAAACAACATTCCACCTCCTCTGATCAAGCAACTAAAGGAAGGAGGGCGAATGGTCATTCCCGTGGGGAGCGCCTTCTATACGCAGAATCTCATCGTCGTCGAGAAGAAGGAAGGGGGAAAAATCGTAACGCAAACCGTCTGCCCCGTCGCCTTCGTGCCGATGACCGGCGCCATCCGGAAGCAGCCCGCCGAGTGAGAGTGCCGCGCTCATAACTCGCAGCCTCCCCCAGCCCGTCGTTGGGCACACTACAAGGGCGTTGCGAAGGTGAGCCTGCAAGCGGCTTGTCGGCGCAGCGCTGTCAGCGACTCCGCCTGCCCGGCAAATTTGTCTATGACCGTAGGCCGGTTCAAAGACGGGGAAATGTGGCTTCATCTTCTGCACGACTCGCTGAAGCAGATGGCTATGGCGCCGGCGGCGACACTGGAAGCCAGCGGGAGGCATTGCTCCCCAGGGAAAGCAGCGTTTGACGCCACTGAAATGCAGCCACACCGCACGCCTCTCCCGAGCGCGCTCAGCGCAACTCGGGCGGCAGGCGGGGAGAACGGTAGTCAGCATGAGAAGGGCTGGAACGGTGACACGGCAAGAAGGGTGCAGGGGTGAGAAAGGTAAGAAAGGTAAGAAGGGTAACAAGGGGGAGAAGGGGGCCTCACTGCTGGCTCTTCTCCTCCTGTTCCCCTCTTTCGCGGGCGCGGATGTTGGCGAGTTGAGCGGAGCGCAGGGCCTGCAGGTGTTTTTGCTTCGCTTCCGCGGCGCGGCGTTGAGGTCGGTTGAATTTCTCCCCGCGGTAATCGGACCCCTGCAAATGGGCGATGAAATTCGAGATCATACCGCTGATGCGGCGTGCAAGGTCGTGCAGGCGGCTGTAGTCGTCTTCGGAGATATAGTTCTGGTCGCGGGCGATTTGAAGCTGGGTGCGAATTTCACCGCAAGATCCTTTGGCGATGTAAAGGAACTGGATGAACTCGGTGGTGGCGCCGCGCTCGAATCCCTCCGCAATGTTGGACATGATGGAGACCGAAGCGCGGCGGATTTGATCCACAAGACCGTGGTCCCGAGCGAAAGTGCCTTCGCAGGTCAAAGCATAAACCGCATTCGTGAGTTCCCTCGCGCGTTGATAGACGTGCAGTTCCTCGAACGACTCTGCCGCTTTTCCCTTCATACCCTTCTCACCTTTCACACGTTCTCACCCAAAACTACGCCGCGAGCAACCTCGTCTTAGTTTCCATATTGGACAGTTCCCTGGCACGTTGATAGACGGGCAGTTCCTCGAACGACTTTGCGGCTTTTCCCTTCATACCCTTCTCACCTTTCACACGTTCACACTCGAAGTTAGGCCGCAACCATGCTCATCCTGGTTTTCATCAACACGTCCACTGGCTTGCCCAGCGTCTTAATCTCGACGAGCCCGCCAGCGTGCGCCACGTCTGCTATCTGAAACACATTGGGGTTCTGGAGCCCCTCGCGGCCGGCTGCGGGCGACCAGCAGGCGCGTCCCCTCACCGCTCCCCCTCTTCGCCCTCTCCCTTCGCGCCTCGCTGTTCGTCAGCGGCTTCCTGCCCGCCCCGTGAGCCGCCGAGATGGATAAGCTGAAGCAGCCAGACGTTCTCCTTATCGAAGTGGTCGAGGTCGCTGTAATTCATCTTCTCGACGGCATCGCCCGACAGGTAAGCGTTTATCCCCCGGTTGCCGTAAGCGTGGCTGGCGAAGCCCACGAGGTCCTGCACGAGGAAGCGGAAGTTATCCGCGCTGCTCGGTTTCAACCGGCCGCCCAGGTAGTCGTAGTTGAACGCCTTCTGCTTTATCCGGTAATGCTTCTTCTGAGGCTCCTCGGAGAAAATGTCGAGAATCAGGTCTTCCTCTTCCACGACTTTCCACCCCATGGACGATGAAGATAGTTCGCCTTCGCCGTGCGACGTCTCCTCCATGATCAACACGGCGCGAGTCTTCTTCTTCTCGACGACTCGGGCAAGGCTCAGGAGAATAATATTCGCCCACGAAAGAGGGTGTGCGCGACCGTAAACGTCCTGCACCTCGAAACAGTCCGCAAGGCAGTCCGCATTGTTGACATGAACGGCCGCTTCGGGCAGGTACATCTTCGCCTGGTCCATGTGGAAGACGCCGACTCCCTCCCGATTGAGTTCTCTGCAAATTGACGTTGCTTCCTCGAACGTGAGACCCTGGGCGAGGATGCCGCAGCAGTTGCGGACGGCTCGGGTGGCGTCGGCATAGACTATGTTTTCCGCCTTCGCGAGAATCCGTGCGGTCTTCTGCAAGTCCAGAGGCTTCAGTTCATTGAGAAGAATGGCATAAGGCATGGTGCACCCATGGCTGATTAAAAAAAACTGTCGGCGGACCCGGGTCCGTACGCAAGTCTATTGTACAACGCCCGGGGGAGAAGGGGAAGAGGGCACCTTGAGAGACGCGGTCTCGAACGCGTGCGATGAGCCTGGCTCAGTAACCGCCGTATCTCTGAAGGGCCTCCCACATGGTCACGATGTTTTCGGGGGGGACGTCTGCCTGAATGTTGTGGACGGTGGCGAAGACGAAGCCGCCGCCGGGGGCGAGGTCGTCAATTCTCCTTCTCACCTCGTCAATGATTTGCTGCTTCGTGCCTTTGGGGAGGATGCGCTGCGTATCAACTCCACCACCCCAGAAGGTGATGTCCTTCCCGAATTCTTTCTTCAGTTCTTTTGTATCCATTGCTGCGGCGCTGACCTGAACCGGATTCAGGGCGTCAACACCCGACTCGATCAGGTCGGCAATCAGCTCCCGGACCGAGCCGCAACTGTGAAAGAAGATGTAAACCTTGGTTTTCGCCTTCTTTTTGATCATCGAGAAAAGCTTCGTGTGGCGGGGCTTTATCAGTTCGCGGTAGAGGCTCGGCGACACGAGGGGGCCGTTCTGCCCAGCCAGGTCGTCGGCTTCGGAAATCACAAGGACGTTCTCGCCAACGATGTCCAGAATTCTGTCCCAATATTCCCACTTAACCTCTAAAATCTGGTCCATTAACCACTCGGCGAATTTCTTGTTGGCAATCATGTCCACATAGAAATCCTCGAAGCCTCGCGTCCAGAGCGAAATTTCGAAGATTCCCGGGGCGTTTCTTCCGAGGATGTACGGGCGACCTTTGCGGAAGCATTCCTCGGCTTTCTCTTTCATTCCGGCGTATCTGGACATATCGGTCGGGTCGGGATATTTGAACCGGCGTTTCGCCTCTTGGTCCGACAGTCCTGCCAGGGGATGGCGTCGCATGTCGTAGTACAGTCCGCCGTCCTTTGGCATGTGCCATTCGATTCCCCACTCGTCAACAAAATAGAGGTAATCGCCTTTTTCGCCTTCCTCGGGTTTCGGCTCAGCTCGTCCCTTGGGATTGATTCCATCCACATCCGCCTTCAGTCGCTCTTTCACGTCCTCATCAACTTTTGCGAGCTGCTGAATGCGGTCTTCGAGGACAATCTCGCGTTCGGGCAGCCCAAGGTGCTTCCGGAGGCGCCGATAGGCTTTATGATGAATGCCGGTGAGAATGGAGCCTCCCAGGTCGAAAGGAATCCTATCTGGCTCTCTGTGCTCCAGGGCTGCTCTGACTCGTTCCAGAGAAGTAAGCTTTTCCATGTCTTCTCCTGAGATTTCGTGTCTTATTCCGAACTCAACGTGCTTGGTTTCACGAGCCAAGCTCACGGCCTATGACGGCCGCAGGTCGGCGCGAACTCAGCTTCCCCTCTTTCCGATATTATCCACAGTTACGGCGGTCAACAAAACGGCACCGACGACAAGGTCCTGCCAGACGGCGAGGACGCCGAGAAGGTCAATGGACGTAACAATCATGACCATCAAAAAGCTTCCGAGGAAGGCGCCGACGATGGAGCCTTTCCCGCCGCTGAGGCTGGCTCCTCCAATAATCACGGCTGTAACGACCTGTAACTCGACGCCCTGCCCTGCCGTGACGGAGGCGTTGCCGTGCCGGGCGGTGCTCAGAAGCCCTGCGAAAGCCGCAAGCACGCCGGACAGAACGTAGTTGAACATCTTGACCTTCGTTACGGGAATTCCGGACAGAATCGCCGACCGCTCGTTGCCGCCGATGTAGAAATTCTGGCGGAGAAAACGCGACTTGCGGAGTAGGAACTCTCCGACCGAAACGAAGACCAGACAGAAAATGATTGGCATCTGAACGTTCAATACGCTCCCCTGGCCGAGCCAGTTGAAGGCTGGCGGAAAGCCGTAAAGTCCCCTGCCGCCGGAGATGACTTTGACCAGCCCGCGGACTGCGATCATAGAACCGAGCGTAACGATGAAGGGATTGATTCGCAGCCGAGCAATCAGGACGCCGTTCAGGCCGCCAATGCTTGCACCGGCAAGGAGACCGAGGATCGAAGCGGCGTAAAAAGGGACGCCGGACGTCATTGCCAGGGCAGCCACCATTCCACTCAATCCAAGGACAGACCCGACGGAGAGGTCGAATCCACCGGAAATCAAAAGGAGCGTCATGGCGCAGGCGATGATGGCGTTGAGCGAGAGCGAGAGGAGCATGATTTTCAAGGTGACGAGCTGACGGAAGACAGAGGATGCGAGCGACATGACGATAAAGCAGACCAGGACAATGAAAAACAGGCGCAGCTCGCTCGACCGCAAGAACCTGAACAACGACCTAACGTTCATCATGTCGCGCGTTTCCGGATTGGGTGATGTTTTTTTCTCATTTACTGCGGACGTTCCGAGGCGATGGCGTACGATAAGACAAGCCCTTCCGTAGCACCCTCCGCCTCAATTTCAGCTACGATTCTCCCTTCTCTCATGACGAGGATTCTATCGCTCAAGTTGAGTATTTCCTGAAGGTCAGAAGAAATAAGAAGAATGGCGGCGCCCCGGTGCGCCATTTCTCGAAGGTGATGATAGATTTCGGTTTTCGTTGCGATATCCACGCCTCTCGTTGGCTCGTCGGCGATGAGGACTCTGGGATGCAGCGCCAGCCACATGGAAAGGAGGACTTTCTGTTGATTTCCTCCCGACAGGTTCACGACTCTCTGCCTCACGGAAGGCGTGACGATGCGGAACCTCTCACGACACGTTTCCGCGAAGGAAAGGATGCGCCGGTCGGAAAGCATACCCGCTCGGCGGACAAAGGCCTTGAGGTTCGGTGAGACGAGGTTGTCGCTGATGGCGAGGGAAAGGCACAACCCGTGAACTTTCCGATCCTCGGTCAGGTAGGCGATGCGTTCGCGCATAGCATCGCGCGGAGAACGAATGCGACAGACCTTCCCGTCAACAGACAGCGTGCCAGAATTGGGGGGTTCGACGCCGAAGATGGCTCTTCCCAGTTCTGTTCTGCCGGCTCCGACCAAGCCTGCAAGACCAACAATCTCACCCTGACGGATTTGAAAGGTAACGTCCTTGAAGTCGTCGCCACGAGAAAACCCCTCGATGGACAGACGCGCATTGTCGCCCGGCGGCTGAAGCCTCTCCCCGAAGATGTTCTGAACCATCCGTCCGACCATTTTACTGATGAGATCATCTTCGCTCGTCTGCGAGGCAGACATCGTATCAACGTATTTCCCGTCCTTCATGACGGTTACCCTGTCGGCAATCTCGAAAACTTCGCCCAGACTGTGCGAGACAAACAGAATGCTCGTTCCCTCAAGCTTCCATTTCCGAAGATTGGCGAAAAGCTTCGCGACTTCACCGCTGCTCAGGGAGGAGGTCGGTTCGTCCATCAGGAGAGCTTTCGGGGAAAGGGAGATTGCCTTGATGGTCTCGATGAGCTGCGCTTTGCCGAGAGGGAGGTTCTTGACAAGAACCTCGGCTGGAATGCCTTCGCCGAATTGCTTGAGGAGTCGCTCAGCAGCGGAATGGAGAGCTTTGCGGTTTATGACGCCAAATCTTCCGACGGGCTGGCGATTAGCGAAGACGTTCTCGGCGACAGAGAGATTCGGGGCGAGGCTGAGGTCCTGATAGACCACCGCGATGCCCTTCAAGGCGGCGTCGTGAGGATTCTGGAAATGCGTCGGCTTGCCTTCGAGAAGAATTTCTCCGGCATCCGGTTTCAGGGCGCCGCCGAGGATATGAATCAGGGTGCTCTTCCCCGCGCCATTCTCCCCGACCAGTGCGTGGATTTCTCCTCGCCGAAGGGAAAAGCTGAAGCGGTCGAGGGCTTTCACTCCGGGGAACTGCTTGGTCAACTCGACAACTTCCAAGAGATTATTGGTCATTTTGCGGTTCGGTTCCTGGCGAAAGAAGTCCCCGGAAATGGATGGTTGGTCAAGGAAGCCTCGAGGCGCGATTTCCTCTCGAAGTATTTGTAGTTGCTCTTGTCAACGATGATCACGCCGGTGTCAATGACGGCGGGACAGCCGGGCACCTTAGCTTTCGCATTGTTCGTTGTGATGGGGATGTCGGCGTGGTTGAGCGTGTACAGTATGAGAACCGCGTAGTAGGGCATGAGCGCTGTCTGTTGAGCGATGGAAGCGGTGATGACGCCCTCCTCGATGGAATGGAGGACTTCCGAGCCGCGGTCCATGGCCACGATTTTGACCTTACCGACTTTGCCAGCTTCTTTGACGGCCGTCGCGGCGCCGGCCCCGCCAGCAGCTTCAACGCAGCCGATCCCGGCAAGGTCCGGGTATTTTTGCATGAGCGCCGCAGCGGCCTGAGCGGCGCGGGTGGGGTCGCTCGCGGTGTCCACCACCTGGACGATGCTCATCCTGGGGAACTCAGCAATGGCGTCGCTGTAGCCCAGAACTCGCTCGTCGAGATTCGGCTGGCCGACCTTGGTCATGACGGCGACTTTCCCTTCGCCGTTCAGGACTTCAGCCAATTTCAGTCCACCGGTGTAGCCAGCGCGGCGGTTGCCGGTTCCGACAAAGGCGATGCGCTTAGAATTCGGGAGGTCGGAATCAACCGTAATGACCGGGATTCCAGCATCCACTGCCTTATTCACGATGGGGGTGAGCGATTCCTCAAACCCCACCACGACGAGTCCGCCAGGTTTCTTTGCTATTGCGAGCTCCAGCGCCATGGTCATTTCGTCCATGTTGTAATCGGACGGTCCCCGGTAATCGGTCTCGACGCCAAGCATCTCGCCGACGAGTTTCATGCCGAGCTTGTGGTCGTCAAAATAGTCGAGATGACCAAGGGCAGAGACCTGGATATAAAGGTCAGGTCGCTTGCCGGGTTTCCTGGCGGAAAAAGATGCTTTCTTCGAGCCGCACCCGGCAGCCACCAAAGCCAGAGCTACCGAAACCAGAAGCAGTCTCCTCATGAATCCGTCCTCCAATAGGCCATTATGGGCTACTCAGAAGCGTCCGATCGCTCGACCGCCTATGGGTGAAAGCTGAGCCCCAGTTTTCACCGAGTGAGTCCCACCTGGCGCCTTTCCGCACGCGTGCTCGTCAAGCTCGTCGCAAATCATACCGAAAACCCGCTCTCCGGCCAAAGACAATTGAGGCGCGGGGATGGAGCACAGCGTGGTGGTTCAACGATACGATCCTGCGACGGAAAGACCAACACGCATTGGCTTGTATAAGGACATCCGATGACTATAATGGGGTGAGCGGTGGTGCAACTTTTGAGCAATTCCCGGAGGATGGCATCCAGAAGATGAATCAAGCTCGAATTCGGAAATTTGCCGCAGTGCTTTTCCTCGCGGTTTTCCTTTCCGGCTGTGGCGAGAGGACGGACCGCAGTAACACTCTGATTTATCGGTTCATGTCCGACCCGCCGAGCCTTGACCCAGCCCACTCGACGGACACAACTTCCGGAACGGTGACCGCCTTGGTCTTCGACGGGCTGGTTGACCTCGACCCGCGCACTCTCGAGGTCGTGCCTGCGGTCGCGGAGTCGTGGGAGGTCTCCAACGACAATCTGGTCTATACGTTTCATCTTCGCCGAGGGGTGAAGTTCCACAATGGACGGGAAGTGAAAGCCGACGATTTCCGCTACACATTCGAGCGAACGCTGAATCCCGATATAGCCTCGGAGCGAACATGGGTGCTTGAGCCGATAAAAGGGCTCGATGAGTTCCGCGACGGGAAAGCGAAGGGAATCGAGGGGGTCGAGGTTCTTGACGATTACATGCTGAGGCTGACTCTATCGGAGCCGTCGGCGGTTTTGCTTGAGCAAATCTCGATGGATGCGGCGAACGTCGTCCCGCGGGAGGTGGCGGAGAAGTGGGGGGATGATTTCGTTGACCATCTCGTCGGGTGCGGACCCTACAAGTTCGTCCGCTGGAAACGATACTCGGTCGTCGTTCTGGAAGCGTTCGACGACTATTACGGCGGACGCCCGAAAATTGACAGGATTGAATTCAAGGTCATTCCCTATACCGACATCGCTCTTTTGAAATATGGGGAGGGGGAGCTGGACGTGCTTGACCAATTGCCGACGGGGAGAGTGAGGGAGACACAGCGAAAGCATCCGAATGAGTTCAAGGTCTGGCCGATCCTGGGGACGTACTACATCTCCATCAACAACGAGAAGCCGCCATTCAGAAACAACCTCAAACTCCGTCGGGCGCTCAATCATGCCGTCAACAAAGAGGCGATATGCGGTGCGATCATGGAGGGTGTGCCGATACCCGCGAAGGGGATTTTGCCTCCCGGACTTCCGGGCTACAACCCGAACCTCCAGGGCTATTCGTATGACCCCGAGTTGGCGAAAAGGCTTCTCGCCGAAGCCGGATTTCCGGGGGGAGAGGGACTGGAGTTCGAACTCTGGTACAACACCGACCAGGGGCACCAGAGAATCTGCGCTCAAGTTCAGAACGACCTCCGAGCTGTTGGGATTGAAATAAAGCTCAAGAATCTCGACTGGGGAACGTACCTGGAGGCGTGCAGAAATGGCGAGCCGTTGCTCATGCGGTCGGCGTGGATTGCGGACGTCCCGGACCCCGAGAACTACTTGCACGTGCTCCTCCATTCGGAGAAAATCGGGGTTGACAACTACGCGAGATATTCGAGCAAGGAATTTGACCGGCTCGTCGAGAAGGCAAGGTTCACCGCGGACAAAAGCGAGAGAATCGCTCTGTACCAGCAAGCGGAGAAGATGGCGGTGGATGACGCGGTCTGGATTTTTATCTACTATTACCGCGACGTGATGATGGTCAAGCCCCACGTGAAGGGGACGGTTCTTCCCGTGCAGGGAGATTCCCGGCTGCCATTTGACAAGATGTGGTTGGAAGGGAAGAAGTAGGCAGAATTCGCCGCTCCGTCCTGACCTGATTCAGAAACGAGCCCGTCGAGGTCCGCGAAGGAAATAGGTCGTGTTTGGCTACATCGTTCGGCGATTTCTCATGATATTCCCGGTCGTGCTTGGGATAGCGACGATCGTGTTCTTGCTGATGTTCGCTATTCCGGGCGACCCGGCTCGAATGCTCATCGGGCAGCGAGATGACCCCAAGGCAAAAGAGGTTATCCGCAAAAAGTTCAAGCTCGACCGCCCGCTCCACGTTCGGTACTTCAACTTCCTGGGTCGCCTCGCTACGCTCGACCTGGAACGGTCGTATGTGAAAAGGACGAAGGTACGCGACCTCCTCCTCGGAAATGCGATGGCGACCGTGAAGTTGGCGGCTGGGTCTATCGTCATCGCCGTCGCCGTCGGAGTATCGGCGGGGATTGTGGCTGCCTATTTCCGCGGGCGATGGATTGACCTGGCGGTGATTACCGGGTCAGTCCTCGGCGTTTCTGTTCCGGTGTTCTGGCTGGGGTTGATGTTGATGCTGGTCTTCTGCGTTTTCCTGCAAGTCCTGCCGCTCCCCGACCCTGCCAGTCAGGACCTCAAGCATTTAATCCTCCCTGCCGTAACGTTGTCCGGGGTGATGATCGGCTATATCGCAAGGATGACGCGGGCAAGCCTCCTGGAGGTCATGCAGCAGGACTACATCCGCACGGCGAGAGCGAAGGGGCTGTCTCGTCGGACAGCGGTGCTCAAACATGCACTGCGAAACGCCATGATCCCGATTGTTACGATCATCGGGATAAACTTCGCTGGACTTCTCGGGGGCGCCATTGCCACGGAGACCGTCTTTTCCTGGCCCGGGATCGGGATGTTAATGGTGCGGTCCATCGAGAGCCGAGACCTGCCGGTCGTCGAAGGAGGGGTCGTCGTCCTTGCGGCAATCTTCGTGCTGGCCAACATCATCGTTGACGTCTCGTACGCTTTCCTCGATCCGAGGATAAGGATCAAGTAGGGCTCGACCAACCAATCGCCTGCCCCCAGCCCCATCTGCTCAATCATCGCATGCATCTGAGTTCTAGAACGTTACCTTTCCGTCCGTGCTGGCCGTGCACGTAAGAACCTTGCCGCCCGCCTCAACGAGGAGCGTGCCTGACATCCAGCGCTGAGAAATGGCATGAGGGGCGTTGACCGGGCGGTACACGTCGAAGTTTTCGCTCCATTTGTGGGGCTGCCCGTCGCGGAAAACGCTCGGCAAGTCGTTCGACGGATTGAACACAATTCGGAGGCGCTCGCCGCTAATGCCGGTTAGCTCGATGGCGCCCTCCGCGATTCTCGACACCTCCAGCGGCCCTCTGGCCCTCATAGATTGCTTGAAGGTCTCGGAGGCGCCATGCGATTCAGCTTCCCCGATTTTCGATATTACGCGGCGCCTGACGGCATAAAATCGAACCTGGAGGGCTGCCAGACCCCGTTCCGTCCCCGCCCAGACCAGCCCCGAGCCGACCCGCAACTCCTGCTCCCTATATAGCCCAAATTTTGGGGAAACTCCTGCTACAGCCCAAGTTGACAGTGGCTCCGATCCCTTGTAGGATTGTCCCAAGGAACCCGCCCCAGCTTCGCATAGATTGGAACCGCGGCAAAAGCGGAGGGAGACTTTCCGAAATGTCGAGAATGCGCGGCAAGAACATCAAGCCTGATGCATTGAACAAGCGCACGGACCGTATGTCCCTGGGAATCGCTGCGACGATTCTTGCTTTGCGATGCCTGATTGGACTGACAATTATCGTGCTATTCGCGGTGACGATTGTGGGTCAGTTCGGCCCATTCTCCTACGATGACTGGCGCAGATACTGCGTCGGAATCATTTTGCTGTTTTTCTGTCTGCAAGCCCTCAAGTTCTTATTGGCCCTGCGGGGTCAGTTCAGGTCTTCGAGGAGTCCGTGGGCGAAATTGGGCATCATAATAAGGGCTGTCCCGGCAGCCCTCCGGGACTCCCAGCGAAAGATCGAGGCGCTTCCTAAGGCGAAACTGAGGGTCATTGTATTCTTGGTCTGCTTTCTCGCCTTCTCAATCGTCAGAGGGCACTTGATAACCATTCGGGACAGTGGCCTGGACATGGGAAGGTATCTGAGCGGAGATGAGCCTGCGTACCTCTTGATAGCGCACAGCCTTGTCGCTGACGCCGACGTTAATCTCGCGAATAACAGGGAGGCTCAACACGGCTGGCACTTCGGGGCGCCTCATCACGACGGCCACTGTGGAAGGGACGAGCCAGGAAGGGCCTACTCAAAACACGGGGCTGGACTGGCGTTGCTAATTGCTCCGTTCTATGCGATTGGCCTTTTCCTCGGAGGCCCACCACGCCTGTGGGCGTTGCTTTTCCTGAACATCCTTGTGGCCCTCTTCGCGACGGTTCTTCTCTCTATACTGCTCAATGTGTTCGCAAGCAAAAGGCTCGCTTTTGGGGTTAGTCTCATCGTTTCGCTCTCGTCTCCAATTGTCTACTACTCAAACCATCTTTACCCGGAGCCAGTTGTCGCCTTGATTGGTGTTCTGCTCATCAAAACGGTTTACTTCCCGCCCGCCCGACGCTGGATAGGCGACGTGGCAACCGGAATAATGCTCGGTTTTCTGCCGTGGCTCCACACGAAAAACATACTTCTTGTGTTGCTGTTTATCATGCTTGTTGCGATCGAGCGAAGGTCGTTTCGGTCATATCTCCTTGTCGGTCTGCCGGTCCTCGCATCTGCTGCGCTGCTCATGGCTCACCTTTACTATTGCTTTGAGTCAGTTCTCCCGAGTGCACCGTACCTGTACGGCCCAAGGAAAATGGGTACCCCAATAGGCAACATCCCAAGGATATCGGCTCTGAAGAGCGCAGCACCGGGTCTTCTTTTCGACAGGGATTACGGGCTATTAATGTGGAGTCCCATGTACGCCTTTGCACTCCCCGGGCTTTTCTTTCTCCACAGGAGGGCTCCGAGAATCCTCCGGGCATCTCTCAATGTTTCCCTCGCGACGTTCCTCGTCCACGCTGTAGCGCCGGGCTGGCACGGCGGCTGGGCCCCGCCCGTGCGATTTCTTGTGCCCATAGCGGGACCCGTTGGGATTGCTCTCGCGGCGTTTCTTGACTCACGGCCACGAAAGCTCATTCTCGCTTTGTTTTTGGCTGCGGTCTTGGTCAGTCTTGCCGGGGGGTACAGGGAAGGAACGAAGCATCTGTTTCTTCGCCGAAGTCGCGTGCATTATCTTGCCTTCCGCGCGCCGCGAGCTTACCATTGGATGCCAGTTTTCATCCCCGCCGACGCTGCCACCGCTCGGTCTTACATTATTGCGCTCGTGTTCGCGGCACTGTGCGTGATACTCACGCTTGTAGCACTGAGGACGGCGAAGAGGCGATTTGAGATTAAGACCTCTTCGCTGGCTCGCCCCGAGCCCGAACCTGACAGGCAGCGGTACTCGACAAGGTAAAAGTGTCAATCCATCGCTTCTTGGTCGGATTGCCGGGGCGGCTGGGGGGAGACGAGTACGTCATCTGCGCCGACGAGAAAACGAGTATCCAGGCGAGGATCCGACGACACCACACCGAGCCGCCGAAACCCGACCGGTGCATGCGCGTGGAGCACGAGTATGAACGCGGCGGAGCGCTGGTTTACATGGCGGCATGGGATGTTCGACGAGCGAAGGTCTTTGGAAGATGTGAAGCCGAGACCGGCATCAAGCCGTTTGGTCGGTTGGTGGATCAGGTCATGAGGCAAGAACCATACTCCCTTGCCAAGAGGGTCTTTTGGGTGATGGACAACGGTTCCTCTCACCGGGGCGACAGCTGCGTGGCGCGCCTTAAGCAAGCATGGCCCAACGTCGTTGTCGTACACTTGCCCGTCCATGCGAGTTGGCTCAATCAGGTCGAGATATACCTGTCCATCGTCCAACGAAAGGTCTTGACTCCGAATGACTTCTCCTGTTTGCAGGAGGTCGAGGCTCGGCTCTTGAGCTTTCAGCAGCGCTACGAAGAAATAGCCAAGCCCTTCGAGTGGCAATTCACCCGCGACGACCTATCAAGACTCCTGGCGAAACTCCGCGCCGAGCTCCAGCCACTCCCGCTGTGCGCTTGAAACAAACCAAAATACGTGACGGAATTTATGAGCCAGAGCACCAGCACTGCACACAGGTAGTAAAACGTCCCCCAGATGTTAATGTACGAGATGTCCGTGTGCGAATGCTCATGGGGTCGCAGCGAGTGCTCAAAGCCACGCCCTTTCTTCGATGCCCTGCGATTCCATCTGCCAAACATTGGCTATCAGTCACGCCGGTTCATAAGCTCGTCACGTAGTGTTCTGTTGACGCGACCAGCCTGAGTGAGAGTAACCACGGGCCAACCTGGCATTCGCCGAAGACCAGCCCTGTGACAAATTTTCCCACCGCGATCACCCGGGACCAGGCGACCTGTGTCATTATGTCCCAGGGCGGGAGAGTTGGAACTGCAAAGCCATTAGCGCATGCCAGCCGATTGTCGTCGCAATTCCCTGTGAGGACGCATGTTGCGAAACGAGCGGTGACGCAATCGCAAGCCCTCTCCGAGTGGCACGACGGATGCTTTATTCCGAAAGTGCAATCCTTTCGGATAAGGTTCAAACAACTGAAGGATACGATTGAAAGGAGGGATTGCCATGACACTCGTGAGATGGAGACCAAGGAGAGAATGGGACCCCTTTGCAGGACTTCTGGATCTGCCCAGGGAGTTTTCCAATATCTTTGCCCCCGTTGCCCGCATGGGAACGGAGCCTGGCGAGTGGGCGCCGCCGGTTGACCTCTACAGCGATGACAACAAGGTGGTAGTCGAGGCCGAAGTGCCCGGACTCAAGCAGGAAGAGATTGATGTGAGCTTCGATGGCGGCGTGCTCACGATCAAGGGCGAAAGGAAGCACGAGGCGGAGTTCAAGGACGACGGCTATAGTCGGATTGAGCGCTGCTACGGCGCGTTCCAGAGGTCGCTCACCGTCCCCGCGGAGGTGGACGCAGGCAAGATCAAGGCGGACCTCAAGGACGGCGTGCTGACCATCACCCTTCCGAAAGCCGAGGAGTCCAAAGCCAGGAAGATAAAGGTGGAGGCCCAGTAACTCACCGCCGGCTTCGGTCGGCGTAACATAGAGAGGAGCAGGGGCGCGTGGTCGCCCTTGCTTCTCCTATTCGGTCTCATGATCAGGGCACCCGAGAAATCCAACGCGATAATATGGCCGGGCGATGCTGGAAACAGCGCCTGGATTTTGCGCGCCAAAAACATGTACAGGAATACCGAATGGTACCACCGGGCGACGCAATATATGCCAGGTTAGCCCGGCCCTTTCTTTTTCGATAGGCAACTCAAAAAAGGGAAAGGAGGACGGAGAATGAAGGTCAAACCACTGGGTGACAGGATTCTTGTGAAGAGGCTGGAGTCCGGCGAGGCCAAAAAGGGTGGAATCATCATCCCTGACTCCGCCAAGGAAAAGCCCCAGGAGGCAAAGGTGGTAGCTCTGGGCCAGGGCAGACTCCTGGAAGACGGAAAGAGGGCGCCCTTTGAGGTGAAGGTGGGAGATAAGGTCTTCATCAACAAGTACGGCGGGACGGAAATCACGATCAACGACGAGGAGCACCTCCTCGTAAAGGAAGAAGACATCCTGGCAATCATAGGATGACAGAGGAGCAGGAGATTCAAGTCCTAAGTCAAAAATAGGTACGAAAGGAGAGAAAAATGGCAGCGAAACAGCTGTTGTTCGACGAGGAAGCAAGAAAGGCCGTGCTGTCAGGGGTTGAGCAGCTCAGCAGAGCGGTGAAAGTGACCCTGGGGCCGAAAGGAAGGAACGTCGTTCTGGATAAGAAGTTCGGCTCTCCCACAGTAACCAAGGACGGCGTCACGGTCGCCAAGGAGATCGAACTCCCGGACCCCTACGAGAACATGGGGGCGCAGATGGTCAGAGAGGTGGCTTCCAAGACAAGCGACGTCGCCGGTGACGGCACGACCACAGCCACCGTCCTTGCAGAGGCGATTTACCGAGAGGGACTGAAGAATGTTGCCGCCGGCTCCAACGCAATGGCCATAAAGAGGGGCATTGACAGGGCAGTCGCAATCGTAGTGGAGGAACTGAAGAGACTCAGCGCCAAGGTCAAAGACAGAACCGAGATTTCTCAGGTGGCTTCCATCGCTGCCAACGGCGACACCTCCATCGGTGACAAAATCGCCGATGCTATGGAGAAGGTCGGCAAGGACGGCACCATCACCGTCGAGGAAGCTAAGGGCATCGAGACCACTCTGGAGGTTGTCGAAGGGATGCAGTTCGACAGGGGGTATCTGTCTCCTTATTTCGTGACAAACGCCGAGACGATGGAAACGGTCCTAGAAGATTGCTACGTCCTCATCTTCGAGAAGAAAATCTCGAATCTGAAAGACCTCCTGCCGCTTCTCCAGAAGGTGGCGGAGCTCGGCAGGCCGCTGCTTGTCATTTCGGAGGATGTGGAAGGGGAAGCCCTGGCGACGTTAGTCGTCAACAAGATTCGTGGAGTTCTCAAATGCGCCGCGGTCAAGGCGCCGGGATTCGGCGACAGGCGCAAGGCGATGCTTGAGGACATCGCCATTCTGACCAACGGCAAGATGATCTCCGAGGATCTGGGGATTAAGCTGGAGAACATCAGCATCCCAGACCTCGGTCAGGCCAAACGAGTGCTTATTGACAAGGACAACACGACGATTATCGAAGGCGCCGGCAGCAAGAACGCCATCAAGGCTCGCGTTTCCCAGCTTAAGCTCCAGATCGAGGAAACGACTTCCGATTACGACCGGGAGAAGCTCCAGGAGCGTCTGGCGAAGCTGGCGGGCGGCGTGGCGGTCATCAACGTGGGCGCCGCCACCGAGACCGAGATGAAGGAGAAAAAAGCCAGAGTGGAGGATGCCCTCCATGCCACCAGAGCCGCTGTGGAGGAAGGAGTCGTTCCGGGCGGCGGGGTGGCGTTCCTGAGGTGTCTGCCAGTTCTCGAGAAGGAGAAGTTCAGTGGCGATGAGGACATCGGCAGGACGATCATTATGAAGTCCATGGAATCGCCCATCCGCCAGATTGCCGAGAACGCCGGTCGCGAAGGTTCCATCGTGGTTCAGGAAGTCAAGACCAAGAAAGGCGGTTATGGCTACAACGCCGAGACGGACAATTTCGAGGACCTGACCAAGGCGGGCGTCATTGACCCGACCAAGGTTACTCGCATTGCCCTTCAGAACGCGGCGAGCATCGCCGGTCTGCTCCTGACCACGGAAGCCCTGGTCACGGAGATCAAGGAGGAAAGGAAGCCGAAAATGGGTCATCCCCCGGGCGGCGGGTACGGTGAAGACATGTATTGATGGCGGAATCGCACCGCCAAATAGCAGGGGCGAGCCGTTGAGGCTCGCCCCTTTTCTTTTCGCCCACTCGCGGGGGATCAATATGATTTCGTGCGTGGGGCGTACGCGCGGATGGCAAGGGATTGGCGAACTCTCTCGATTGCCCGGGGGCCGTCGAAGATGATGACTGTGCCCCCACCTGGATTGAATCGCCCTCGCTTGCCCGCCCTGCAAGACCGCTCTCTTGACACTTCCTACCGGACGTACGGCCTCTGCTCCATGTAGTCGTAAACGCCGTCCAGATTCTCTGCGGAGTCCTTAATGGTCATTGTGCCGAGGCGATCGTTGAACCACCATTCTCTGCCAAAAGGAGCGTTCTCCGATGACCGGAGGAGGTCATCGGCGCCGGCGTAATTGTCAGCCGCAATGCGGAGGGCGGCGCCGGCATCGCCTTCCAGGAAGCGCAGGTCAACCAGGGGAAGCGCGTCCACGACGAGTCCGCCGAGGTCTTCCTGCGTGAACAACTTGTATGTGAGGTCATCGTCAATGATTGTCCGCACTTTCAATATATCGTCCGGAGAGGCGGTGATGACCAGCCTCTGCTTGGTCTTATCGAAGACGATGCGGCTTTTCTCGCCCGCCTCGCCTCCCGCGAGAACGCTCTCGACGATCCCCTTGGAAATCAAGTCCTCCACCCTTTTGGCCTGCCACCAATCGAGGTCATAGCCTCTCGTCGTTATCTCCAACTGTCGTTCGGCTTTGGTTGCAACGGAGGCGTACTCAACGCCCGGCTCCGGCTCCGGTTCCGGCGCCGGTTCCGGCGCCGGAGGAGGACTGACCACCGCTTGTTCAAAATAGACGGGCGGTTCCTCGTGCCATCCGCCCTCATAATAATAGGGCTGATAGACAGGGACCGGAACGAAAACGGGATAGGCAACCGTCTCCACGGCAGCCCACATTCCGTAGTGGAAGATGTGACCGCAGCCCACACCATGCATGTGCCCGAGGGGAACACGAAGCCAACGGCCACGGCAGAAATAGTAACTGGAGTCACGCCCATAATAGTGGTAATGCCGCCGATAATCGCTCAGGCGTTCCGACCGGTAATACCAGCGGGAAGGCGTGCTGCCGACGGCGTGTCCCCGGCTGTATCTCTGGGTGACGTATGCCCCAGCGTGTCCGCGGGAGAATCTCGAGGTTACGCCCTCGCCGGTGTGCCCTCGGGAGTATCTCGAGGTGATCCCGGTCGCTCCGCGGGAATATCGGCTTGTGACCCGTGGGACAGTCGTGCCGGGTCGGGAAATCGTGGAGGGGACTGTCGCCCGGCCTGTGACCCTTGGCGTTTCTCGCACGCCCACGCCCGGCAGTCGGCTAAACCCCCCAAACTCCGGTCTCGCGGTTGAAGGGGTAGAGCGAACAACGTCGGTTCGCGTGGAAGTCCGGGGCGTGGTGATCGTCGTCTGCGGTGTTCTCGTGCTGAGAGTCGGCCTCGACGTCGTCTGACTCCGAGTGCGAACCGATTCCATGAACCTCTCCCCCGCAGTCCGGGTCGGGGAAGGTCTTGTTGGGGACACTGTCGTTGCCGGTGTTCGCGAAGCTGGCGGCGCGACGACTGGACGGGTGCCGAGCCCCCGAATCGCAACCGATGCCCTCGAGGAGCCGCTTGGGGTCGTCACCGACGCGCGAGGCACCGTTCTGGTGGAAAGGGGAAGAGTTGTCCGGGGTTGAGGCGAGATAACGCGCGGCGCTGCGCGCGGCGGCGAAACTTGTCTTGCCGGAGGCGTATATGCGGGACGAGCGGGGGGCTGATACGTTCTTGTCGGGGTTACCGTTCTCTCTTGTTCCCGTTCCTTGACTCTCTCGCCGACTGTCTTCCCAAACCGCGAGAAACCAGCCGCGGCGATGAGTGGGCGATGGAGAATAAGGGAAATGCCCGATTCAGTAATCGAAGCCCCTACAATTCCCTCCCTTGCCTCTCCGGGCGTGATGCCCGCGGCAAAAAGGAAAAGGAGGAAAAAGGTCGCACCGGTCGCAAATACGCTTTTCATGTTTATGCCCTCCCGCCAACCTGGCTGATTATTTATATCACACTCAACTGCCGTGTTGCAAGTGGCTTTCTGTTGTCACTAACTTCGACGCCATCCGGACGTATCTTATTCATCCGTAGCGAAATTCGGAAGACAACACTGCCCAGAAATTCGTGATGCCTGTCTCGGGAGGAACTCCCCAGACTGGGGCGCCGCCCGATTTCGTGATGCCTCAGTCGCGGGCGCGGCTGCGTGGCGCCGATTTTGAGGGCAGAGAGCGCGGAGAAGATTTCGAGAAGATCAATCGAATTGTCGAGCACGGGAGCTCCGCTCCCGGCGACGAAAGCTGAAGCTTCGCTTCAGCAGTCCAAAGGCACGCCGAAATATGAGGTGCGGGAGCGCACAGCTCCCGCTTTCTCACGCGGAAGCGCCGCTTCCGCAGCCCTCGGCGGGCGCCATTTCCGCACTGTCTGCGTTCTGCGCGGTTCCATCCCCATGCAAGAGACTCCCGCATTGCCGATGACCTTCGCCACCTATAGGTGAGGGGTCACCGGATTTCAGACATTTCTGTTGCAAACGGGGAAGCCGGGGCTATAATTCGCTCGACAGCATCGCAGGAGGCGCACCATGTTCAGCGAGCAGGAAAAAAAGGCAATGCTCACGGTTGCGAGGGATTCCATAGGTCGTCATCTCGGCTTGCGAGCGGCAAGAAAGCCCCCGGACATTACTCCTGCCATGCGCGAGGAGAAGGGCGCCTTCGTGACCCTCCATGAGAAAGGAACGCTGCGAGGCTGCATTGGCAACATTGAAGGAAGAAGTCCGCTCAACGAAGCGATAGCGGAGCTGGCACTGGAGTCAGCCTTCGGAGACCCCCGTTTTTCGCCGCTCACGGCTGCGGAATTCGATGAAATAGACATCGAGATATCGGTTCTCACAGAATTCACCAGAATTCGAAGCGTTGACGAAATCCAGGTCGGGAAACACGGACTTTATATCATAAAGGGCTTTAGCTCCGGGCTTCTTCTTCCGCAAGTCGCGACGGAATGCGGTTGGGATAGCGAAACCTTCCTCGAACAGACTTGCTGGAAGGCGGGCTTGCCGGAAGATGCCTGGAAAAAGGGCGCCGAAATCTATGTCTTCGGCGCGGAAGTCTTTGGTGAAAAAGAACTACTGAACAGGTCTGCCGACTGAGTTCCGCCACGGATCACCGTTCCGGTGCGTCTGAGTTGCGTGCGGCTTCGGTCGGTTTCACTTTATGGGGCGCTGAACGTCCGATGGCAGAAGAGTACAACCCGAGCGAGTTTGAAGGAAGGTGGCAGGAGTTCTGGGAAAAGAGCGGGCTGTTCAGGATGGACGAGACCAGCCCGAAGGAGAAGTTTTATTGCCTGATGATGTTTCCGTACCCGTCCGCCGCGCTGCACGTAGGCCACATGAAGAATTACATCATCGGCGACGTGCTTGCCAGGTACAAGGTTGCGAAGGGACTCAATGTCCTCCACCCGATGGGGTGGGATGCGTTCGGATTGCCCGCCGAGAACGCCGCTATCAAGGGAGGCGTCCATCCGAAGATCAGCACATTCCGCAACATCGCCAAGATGAAACAGCAGCTCCACGAGTGGGGCGCGGTCTATGACTGGGACAGGGAAATCACCACCTGCAAGCCCGATTATTATCGCTGGACTCAGTGGCTTTTCTTGAAGCTTTTTGAGAATGGACTCGCGTATCGCAAGAAGGCGGCGGTCAATTGGTGCCCCCAATGCCAGACGGTCCTGGCGAACGAGCAAGTCATTGAGGGGAAGTGTGAGAGGTGCTCCACGCCGGTAACACAGAAAGAGTTGGAGCAGTGGTTCCTTAAAATCACTCAGTACGCGGAGCGGCTCCTCGAGGACGCCAAATCGCTCAAGAACTGGCCGGAGCGCGTGCTGACGATGCAGCGAAACTGGATCGGCAGAAGCACCGGGTGCGAACTCGACTTCACGCTGAAAGAGACCGGGGACGCGCTCACGTGCTTCACGACGCGGGCTGACACTCTTTATGGGGCGACATACGTCGTTCTGGCGCCGGAGCATCCCCTGGTCGGAAAATTGGTGAAGGGCACCGATAGGGAACAGATCGTCGGCGCCTTTGTGGAGTCGGTGAAGGCGCAGAGTCGGATTTTGAGATCCGCAGAAGCGACGGAGAAGACCGGCGTCTTTACGGGAAAGTACGCCGTCAACCCGATCAACGGGGAGCGCCTCCCGATATGGCTGGCAAACTACGTTTTGATGGAATACGGCACGGGCGCCATCATGGCTGTGCCCGCGCACGACCAGAGGGATTTCGAGTTTGCTAAGAAATACAACCTCCCAATCAAAGTAGTCATACAGAACCCCGAGCAGCCCCTCGACGCCTCAACGATGACCGAGGCTTACATCGGCGAAGGCGTGCAGGTCAACTCAGGGCCATTCGACGGTATTCCGAATACAGAAGGGATGGACCGCATCGCCGACTACCTCGAAAAAATGGGGAAGGGGAGACGAAGGGTTCATTATCGCCTCCACGATTGGTTGGTGTCGCGGCAGAGATATTGGGGAGCGCCGATTCCCATAGTCTATTGCGACAGTTGCGGCGCCGTTCCCGTTCCTGAAAAAGATTTGCCCGTGCTTCTTCCCGAAGAGGTGGAGTTCCGTCCAACGGGAGAGTCGCCGCTGGCTCGCTGTGAGGAGTTTGTGAGAGCGCGCTGTCCGCGATGCTCGAAGCCAGCGAGGCGCGAGACGGATACCCTCGACACGTTCGTCTGCTCGAGCTGGTATTTCCTCCGGTATCTTTCCCCGAAGGCGGGCGACCGGCCCTTCTCAAAAGAGCTGGCGAACAAGTGGCTGCCCGTTGACCAGTACATCGGCGGAGTGGAGCACGCGATTCTCCATCTTCTCTATTCCCGGTTCACAACGAAGGTTCTGTATGACCTGGGGGACATTTCGTTCCACGAGCCGTTCGCCAATCTCTTCACGCAGGGGATGATTTGCAGGGTAAGTCCCCTCTCCGGCAAGCTGGAGAAGATGTCAAAATCCAAGGGGAACGTGGTCGCGCCCGATAACCTTATCGCCCAATACGGCGCCGACACCGTTCGGCTCAACACCCTCTTCATCGGGCCGCCGGAGAAAGATGCAGAATGGAGCGACGCGGGCGTGGAAGGGGCGTACCGTTTCCTGAAACGCGTGTGGCGCATGAGCATGCAGCATCTCGACCTCGTGCAGGACTTCAAGCAGGAGAACCTGTCCGGCGGCAAGGGGTTGTCCGACGAGGCAAAAGAACTCCGGAGAGCCTGTCACAACACAATCAAAAAGGTGACCCAAGAGATCGAAGGAGGTTTTCGGTTTAACACCGCCATCGCGGCGGTGATGGAGTTGGTTAACTTAATCTACCTCCGCGAGGAGAAGTTGGCCAATGGAAACGACGCCGAAAGAGCTGCCCTCGGCGAGGCGGTGAAGGCGGTCATCCACCTGCTGTCTCCTTTCGTGCCGCATATCGCCGAAGAGTTGTGGCACAGACTGAGCAACCAGGAAAGCATTTTTGCCGAGCCATGGATCAGCTACGACGAATCCGCGCTCGAAACAGAGCAGGTCGAGGTGGTGATCCAGATTAATGGAAAGGTGCGGAGTCGGGTTCTCGTGCCCGCTTCGGCGACCGAGGAGGAAATAACAGAGAGAGTGCTGGAGGATGCCAGGGTTTGCGAGCGGACGGCAGGAAAACAGATTCTGAAAACAATCCTCGTTGGCAAGAAGCTCGTGAACCTTGTCGTGAAATAGGCTGGCGTATTCCCGGCCTCCTCAAGTACAACTGTTCACAAGGTCAAGCAAGACATCCGTGTTTGGGCGACCCCGGCCATCCGAGGGAGTGAAGGGGGGAGCGTACATGTTCAGCCTCACAAGGGGTGAGGAGTTGACGGCTCTGATTGCGATCGCGCTCGTCGGGTTGATGATCGCGGCGACCTCCTTCCTGGGCGGAGATAAGGGAAGGGCCATTGAGATTCCTCTGAACAACTCCGGTGAAACGTCCGTCCAACGAGGAGGAGCCCGCACCGACGGCGAGATCGTCGTTCACATTTCCGGAGAAGTGCGGAAGAGCGGTTTGCTGTACTTGCCCGCCGGCTCGAGGGCAAAGGAGGCGGTGGAAAAGGCTGGCCCCACGGAAGACGCGGACCTGAATGCGATGAATCTGGCGGTCGCGCTCGTTGACGGTGAGCGGATTGTCGTCCCGAGCAAGAAGGCGCCGAAATCCAGAGCGGCTCTGCCTGGGGGCGCGAGCGCCATTAAGGTGAACGTCAACGAGGCGAACCAGCAGCAGCTCGAGTCTTTACCGGGCATCGGACCGGCGCTCGCCAAACGGATTATTGAGTTTCGAGAGAAGCAGAAGTTCGAGAAGGCGGATGATCTTCTGGAGGTGCGCGGCATAGGTCCCGCCACCCTCGAGAAGATCAGGGACTATGTTTCCGTGAAATAGCCGGGTGCGGCGTACTCCTCTCGGAAGCGGAGAACGCGGCATCCAAACGGCACAGCGGGCTGGACTGCATGCAGCTATGATTCCCTTGTAGAGAGAACGGATTCTTGCTTACGCGAGGCGGTGCAATGAAAATGCGTGCGCGATGGCCAAAGAAGTTTTTGTTTCTTCCGCTCGCCCTTCTTGCCTTGGGCGCCACGGCCACCGAAGGCTGGCAACTGGCGGAACGGTTTAAGGAGGTCTCCGCGGGCGAATGGGTCAGGCTGAACTACAGCGGCGGCTCGGAGCATCTGTTGCTCGCGGCGGCGAAGGATGACAACACGGTTACTCTGGAGGAAAGGATTCGCGAGGAGGGCTACCTCACGAGCTGGACGCAGATTGTCATGGACCTGAAGAAACGGATGCCCGTCCTGCTCAGGGAAAGGATGCCCGACGGCCAAATAATCGAGACGCCAATCCAGGGAGAGAAGTCGGGACTGCACGAGGATTTTTACGCTCTCTTTGCGGCGCACTTCTTCGAGGAACCCCAGAGCGAGCGGGTGGTTGTTCCCGCAGGCACGTTCTCCTGCAAGGTCTATCGCGCCGTCTTTAACAAGAAGCTCATTCGCATTTTCCTCTCGGACCAAATTCCTTTGTATCCGGTGAAGGTCCTGATACCGAATTATCAGTTAACCATCAGCCTTGCCGCTTTCGGGAAGGGAATGGAATCGCGTTTTCCCTCGAAGAAGACGGAGGCACCAGAGAAAGACACAGGACAGACCACGCCCGAAAAGGTTTCGCCGGGAGCGCCCGGGCGATCCGATGCGGAGTGCGAGGTCTGCCCGAGGTAGGTTTCCCGCGTTGCAAACCAAGGTCATTAGCCGAACGACCGAATGGACTCCATGATCACGATTCGTTCTCTGACAAAAACATTCGTGAAGGACAAGGTGAGGCTGACTGTCCTCGACCATATTGACCTCGACATCGCCAAAGGCGAGTTTGTGATGATCTTGGGTGAATCCGGGTCGGGCAAAACGACGCTCCTGAACATCCTCGGCACGATTGACACGGCTGATTCCGGGGAGATTGCTGTCGAGGGATTCGGCGATATTCTTTCCGCGAGCGACAAAAGGCTCGCCGAGTACCGCAACCGCGTCGTGGGCCACATTTTTCAGACCTTTAACCTGAAGAAAATCTACACGGCGTACGCAAACGTGAAGGTTCCGCTTCTCTTCAGCAATGTGTCCGTACAGGACGCAGACGAGCGAATCATGCGGGCCCTGGACCGCGTTGGTTTGGCGGAGCGGGCGCACTTTCGCCCGCCGGAGCTCTCCGAAGGTCAGTGTCAGCGAGTAGCTATTGCCCGGGCGATTGTCAACGAACCTCCCATTCTTCTGGCGGACGAGCCAACCGGCAACCTCGATCCCAAAACTGCCCGAAAGATCATGGAATTGCTCGTCAGCCTGAACAAGAATGATGCCGTCACGCTCCTCATGGTGACGCATGACGTGTCCATGCTTCAGTACGCTCAAAAGACAGTCGCGTTGGAGAGCGGAAAGATCGTCGTGAAAGGGAAATAAGGAGGAATGGTGGCGTGGTCCGGGTGCTGCGGTCTTTGCGTGCTCTGCGGCTCCATCCCGGTGCGAGGGGCCCTGGGATTGCCGATGAGCTTCGCCACCGATAACTAAGGCGACACAACCATGGTCTGGAAGAATTTGCTTTTCATCTCAATCAAAGACCTCTTCGCCCGAAAAGGCAGGCTTCTCCTGACGGTCGTGGGCATTACCGTCGGCGTGGCTTCTCTCCTTTTCCTCCTTTCCCTGACGGCAGGAATCAAGAAGAAGGTTATCACCGAAGTACTCGGAACTATCCCTGAGACTGAGCTGGATGTCATGCCCGCCGAGATGGATTTGCTGGCCATCCGAATCCCGAAAGCAAATGCCCCCACTCTCGACGAGAGGAAGATCGAAGAGATCAAGCGCTCCCTCCCCGGCATCCGGAGAATCTACGGCATTGAATCCCTCGACTTGCCCGCGGAGATCGAGGGAACGTTCAAGGTCGAGGTGCCTCTCGTGAAGACCGACGTGCCCCTGAAGGGATTCAGCACGGACTGTGGGGTCTCGGGGATGCCCCGCGACCTCATCGCCGACGGACTCGATCGCCCTGCGGACTACGTTTTCAAGAAGGACGGCGCCGTGCCCATCGTCCTTTCGACGCACCTGGTTGAGATGTACAACATGCACTTCGCCAAAGCGATGGGGATGTTCAAGGTGAGCCAGAAATGGATCCGTCAGCAAGAATTTGAGCTGACCATCGGGGAATCCGGGGTAATCAGGACGGGAGTGAAGAAGAAACTGATCGGTCCCTTTGAATGTCAGGTCGTGGGCGTATCCCGACGAGCGCCGATATGGAGCGTTTCTGTGCCCCCGGCGTACATCAGTTACTGGAAGAATCTTTACTTCGGGGAAGAGAAGGAAATCGTCTATCAGAAGGCGGTCATTTTCGCGGAGTCCGTGAATCTCGTCGAGGGAATGGAGAAGAAATTGAAGAAGATGGGATTCGACGTGGTCACGAACAAGGAGACCATCTCGAAGATTAATACCGCCTCCATCGTGATCAATGCGCTGGTCATTCTCCTCGGATTGATTATTCTGTTCATCTCGTCGGCGAGCATCATCAACATCCTGACCATGTCGGTCTATGAAGAGGCGACGGACATCGCCATCCTGCGCTCCGTCGGCGCCCGAAAGGCTCATATCCGCGGGGTCTATTTCCTGAAGGCGGGGTTCATCGGTCTGATTGGCGCCCTCGACGGGCTTCTCATCGGCTTAGCGGCGATTGGCATCACAAACGCCCTCGCCCAGAAATACCTGCACTACCTCCCCTATCGGCCCGACACATTCTTCCTACCATCCTTCTCTCTGGCGGCAGGCTGCTTTCTGTTAGGGCTTGCGTTCAGCCTCGTGGCTGGCGTGATTCCCGCGAACATCGCCGCTTCCCTCAACCCATCCAAAGTCCTCAGAGAGGGGTAGAGTTCACCCATCGTAGCGCCAAGCGGCCCAAAAGGCACGTTAACGATGGTTTAACATCAGGGGCAAGGTTCGGCGCAGCAGCGACGTGGCCTGCGTCCATGCGTCGGGAGCTACTCATTGCCCGCCCTTGGTCACTTCTGCGGGAAGCCTGGGTTCGTCCTTCCGTATGGCCCCAATGATCTCCCGTTTCAAGCCCTCGAAAAACAGGAAGAACCCCAATGCCGCGACGAGGAATCCGGCCGGTCGCATAAGATTGCCTTCGGCAGGATCATGCCGCCACGTGTAGGCCCACCAGAGGCCGAGCAAGAGTAGGATGATGCCTGCGATCTTCATTTTCGTGCCCTCTCCTCAGATGTGAGAACGCTGGAACTGCGGCGTTCAGAAACCCGCCGCGGGTGCATGAATCTCCTCCAGCGACTTGTTCGGCGCCCGAAAGGGTCCTCGCACCGGCCTCAGCGCTGCGCCTCGACCGATGCCGGGCGAGACGGAACGGCGACGCTCGCTTCTACTTGGCTGTCTCTCTTCCGAAAACGCATCGGAATGGTATCGCGATCAGGTCCCCGACAATGTACGTTGCGAATATCACGGCAGTCAGAAGAGCATAGTCCGGAAAACGTCCTGAGACTATCAACGGAACGACGACCCCGGCGAACCACACTGCCTTGTAGCAAAGCTGGAGGAGCAGGACGGGCGCAAACCGGAGTGGCGCCCGCAATCCGAAAAGCGACAGGAATGCGAACGCAGTATAAACGCTCCCCATTACGCCCAGAGCGATGGGTTCTTGCGCGGGCCACTGGAAGACGCGCTTCATCGTCTCCGGCATGATGAGGATTCCGAGCCCGAACCCGCCCGCACCCACGACTGTGTAGAGATACATAAACTTGAGCCATCCCCACCGAACACTGACAGGCTTCGACATCGTTCTCTCCTCATTCCGAACCCGCATTGTCACCGTGGCGCCTAACGGTTAGGATGACGGGCGTTGGTGCTGCGCTGTCCGCAGCGCTCACGGTCGCTGTCCATTCACTTGTTCGAATTCTGCTTTCTCTCGCCAAGACGCCAAGCACGCAAAGGAAAATTGAACCCTGGCGGCCTTCTGTCGCCCGCTTGCCACCGTCAGCCCAGCCTGTTGTTCTGTCTGACAGCGATTCCCCGCACGGTGCCCCCGGCGCCGGTGGCGCGACTTTGCGACAGATCCCCTCTTGGTGTGGTCTGAGTATGGCCTTCTCTTCGTGATACCTTCCGGCGCGAGACCGCACCAAGGGATTAGAATGAAAAAGTCCCCCGCTGCTGCCGGACGCGAGCGTTCGGTGCTTGCTCTTACGCTCGGCCGAGGTATTCGCCTGAGCGGGTGTCAATCTGGACGAGGTCCCCCACCTTGACGAAAAGCGGAACCTGCACAACCAGCCCGGTCTCTAACGTGGCGGGCTTGGTGTTGCTGCTCGCCGAATCGCCCTTCACCCCGGGCGGCGCTTCCGCGACCTTCAACGTCACCTGGTTTGGCAACTCGATCGCTATGATTTTCCCCTCGTGAAACTCCGCCTCCAGTTCAAGCCCCTCGGTCAGGTATCGCTGGTTACCCCCGACGATTTCCGCAGAAACGGGCAGCGTGTTGTAGTCCTCCATGTCCATAAAGTAGAAATGGTCGCCGTCCCGGTAGAGGTAATGGAGCTTCTTCGGCTCAAATGCGATGTCCTCCACAGTATCCGTGGACCGAAATCGTCGCTTGGTGATTTTCCCGGTTCGCAAACTCCTCAAAGTCGCCTGAACGTATCCTCGCCAGTTTCCGGGGGTGACGTGGAGAAAATCGTTTACGACGTACATCTCGTCGTCCATTTTGATAATCATGCCATTCCTTATGGAAGTTACCGCAATCAATCCTGACACCTCCTTCGATCTTGATTGTCCCTTGGAACTCCGATGTGCCGAGTTCTTTTCCGCGGCGTGCGCCGCAGCGAGATCTAGCCTGGAGGCGGTTCCCGCTGGCCCGCGTTAATATTATACTCATTCAGCTTGCGGTGGAGAGTCCTTCTGCTGATGTTCAAGATACGAGCTGTCCTGGAAATGTTGTTATCGTTATTGCGAAGACTCTCCTGTATCAAGAGTTTTTCCGCGTCCTGGAGAGACGTCCCCGCGGGAAGAAGGATTTTCGGGCCGCCCGTGTCCGCAATCTCCTGCAAAGAAGTTACAACCTCCTTCTCCTTTGGCGGTCGCCGGATGTTCGGCGGAAGTTGCGACATCTCGATGGTCCCTCCCGGTGAGAGCACGACGAGACTCTCGATAACGTTCCTCAGTTCGCGGACGTTCCCCGGCCAGTCGTGAGCCACAAGGGCGTCCAGCGCCTCCGGCGATATGGAAGCAACGTTCTTGTTGTTCTCCGCCGAAAACTCCGCCAGGAAGGCTCTGACGAGAATTGGGATATCCTCCTTCCTCTCTCTCAGCGCGGGAACCTTGATCGCCACGACGTTGAGGCGATAGTAGAGGTCCTCGCGGAAACGCCCTTCCTCGACCAGCCTCCCAAGGTCGCTGTTGGTCGCAGTGACCAGTCGCACGTCCACCTTAATCGTTTTGATGCCCCCCACCCGCTCAAATTCCCATTCTTCCAGGAACCTCAGGAGCTTCACCTGGATGTCCGGGTCAATCTCGCTCACCTCGTCGAGAAAAAGAGTCCCGCCATCGGCTCTCTCAAACCGCCCCGGTTTGCTCGCAATCGCTCCTGTGAATGCTCCTTTCTCGTGCCCGAAGAGTTCGCTTTCGAGGAGAGACCTGGAGAGAGCTGCGCAATGAACGGCGATGAAGGGCTTGTCCTTTCTCGGGCTAACGTTGTGGATCGCGTTCGCAATCAATTCTTTTCCTGTTCCGCTTTCCCCAGCAATATGAACGGTCACCTTCGTTGGCGCCACCTGCCGAACGGTCTCGAAGACCCGCTTCATGGGAGCCGAATTCCCGAGGATGCTCTCGAATCCGTACTTCTCCTGAAGTCGCTCCCTGAGCATGACGTTCTCGGCGCGGAGGCGGGTGCTTCCCAGCGCATGGCTGACGCGACTCTCCAGCTCGTCCAAATTCACCGGCTTGGTCAGATAGTCGTAGGCCCCCTGCTTCATCGCCTCCACCGCCGTCTCGACTGTGCCGTAAGCGGTGAGCATGATAATCTGCGTTTCGGGACTGATCTTTTGCGCAAGCTTGATCAACTCGAGACCATCCATCCCCGGCATGCGGAGGTCGGTCAGCATGAGGTCCACATCGCCCGACCTGAGCGCCTCGATCGCTTCGGACGCGCTTGCCGCCAAGCCCACTTCGTAGCCCAGCGGCTCCAGGCCGCGGCGGATGCCGTCTCTCGTGTTTTTCTCGTCGTCAACGACGAGGATTTTGCCTCTGGTTTCCCTCATGGCGCGCTCCGGAAGAATCCTCCAGCAACCGGGTCTCTTTCCCGTGAATCGGAAGGGAGACGGAGACCGTGGTCCCTTGACCCTCCTCGCTCGTAAGTTTGACGGACCCATCGTGGTTCTTGATAGTCTTATAGACCATCATCAGCCCCAGACCCGACCCGTCTTGTTTCGTCGTGTAGAACGGCTCGAAAACCTTGTTCAATTTGTCCTTCGGGATGCCGACGCCATTGTCGGAGAAGTTCACCTCCACATGGGAGTCCCGTACCCCGGTGGATACGCGAAGCACTCCCCCTTTCGGCATCGCCTGAATCGCATTTTTGATGATATTGAAGAACGCCTGCTTAATCTGAGCCTCGTCCATCATCGCCAGCGGAACTTTGGGATCGTAATGTTTTTCAATGGCGACCCCTTGCCCCGAAATCTCGAAGTACATGAAATCGAGCACGCTCTCGACGACGTTGTTGATGTTGACTTCCTTGTAGTTGAGCTGCGTGGGGCGAATGGCGCCCAGGAATCGCCGAACAATCTCATCCAGCCGCTTGACCTCGCTCTTGGCGACCTTCAGAGTGTCCATCAGTTTCTCCCGGCTCTTCTTCGGCAGCCGCCGGACCTCCCGCTCCATCAACTGCAGGTGGATGCCGAGCGAGTTCAGCGGGTTTCCGATCTCATGGGCGACTCCCGCCGCGAGCGTAACCAGAGCCTCCAGCTTCTCCGACTGAAAAGATTCCGCCTGCCGATGTTTTTCTGCGGTAACATCGCGGAGGATTACAACCGCTCCCACCGGCCGCCCCCTATCAATTCTGTGCGGGACGACATTCACTTTCAGGATCATGTGCTTCGGGTGGCGGGATTCCACTTCCTCGTCAATGACGACTTCCCTATCTCGCAACCCCTTCTCGAGTACATCGAAGAGCCGCGGGTCCGGCGTGTGGCTTAGCAGCGGCTTGGAGATTGGGTTCTTCCGACCGATGCCGAGCATCTCTCTCGCGGCATCGTTCAGGAACAGGATTCGTCCTTCCTCATCCACGACGAGAATCCCGTCGGAAACGGACTGAAAAATGGACCATAATAACGCCGTCTCCCGGCACAGGTCCTCAAAGTAGCCCTGAACCCGGGGAGAGTCAATTCTGTTGAGCCTGTTGGCGACCTTATCCCAGAATGCTTTCATGACCGAGAAGTGGATAGCCCTCTCTACCTTTTGCCGGGTGTTGATTCTCCCCGGCGCACCAGTCCCAAAACCATAGTAATGGATTCCCATGCCGATTTCAACAGCGCCAAACGGTAGCCACATGCAGCGCAGCGGGCGCGCCCGTCCTTCGGTCCCGTGCGGCCCGCGTGGGACGGGAGCTGTTCAGACACGAGAGCACGATCACGAGGATGGACCGGATGAATCGGTTCGTGTGCCGCGGGTGGCGGCCCCTATCGCATCGTCGTGTCATGTTCAACCGAAGCGCGTCGCGGAACGCGACGAGGGGAACAGAGTTGTTGTAACGCTGGCATTCTGCCGGCTGTCGCGTGGGCATCCTGCCCACGCATCTGTTCCGGGGACGACACGTCACTGACACAGCCGTGCCTCTGGGGGCGGGGCATTACCTTTCCTCTCTGGCGCCAAAAGAGAGCCGCACCGCCCCAATGCCGTGCCTGCCTCCCTTGACATTTCCGGGCGTGTCGTGCAGACTCTCCTGTGCCCGTTCACAGCCTGGATCGGTTGGCGCAGATTTGAAATAGCATTCCTGGCTCAAAGCGCAATCCGGGAGGCGCGTAGTATGCAAATACGGTATGAAGAAATCGCCGGGATGATTGACCATTCCCTGCTGCACCCGACGCTGACGGACAAGCAGATCGAGGAAGGATGCCTTCTCGCTCGACGACTTCGTGTCGCGAGCGTCTGCGTCAAGCCCTCTTTTGTGAGCCAGGCAAAGGCGCTTCTCAAAGGAAGCACTGTCCGCGTCGGCACAACAATCGGCTTCCCTCACGGTGGGCACACGACCGAAGCCAAGCGACAGGAGGCGTTAGACGCATGCAGCAACGGAGCGGTCGAGCTTGACATGGTCGTCAATATCGGCAAAGTTCTCAGCGAGGAGTGGGAGTACGTCAAGGCTGACATCAAGGCGGTGCAGGAGGTCGCCTTGCGGCACGGTGCAATCCTGAAGGTCATCTTCGAGAACTGCTACCTCGAGGACCGCCACAAAATCAACCTCTGCCTGATTTGCTCCGACCTTGGGGTTGACTTCGTGAAAACATCAACGGGATTCGGCACGGCGGGCGCCACCGACGAGGATGTGCGGCTCATGCGAAAGCATTCCGCGCCCTCCGTCCAGATTAAGGCAGCCGGAGGAATCCGGTCTCTGGACAGGCTTCTGCGCATGCGCGAGTTAGGATGCACCCGCATCGGCGCCACGGCCACGGAGAAGATTCTCGAGGAGCTGAAGACCAGAACTGCCGACCAGCGAGATAAGCCTTGACCGCCAGGCTGCTGAAGACTTCTCAGCCCTGAATGTATCCCACTCGGCTTTCGGACCGGAGGAAGCGAGGTGAGGTTCCGAGTCTCTCGTCAGATATTCTTCTTTCTCTTTGCAGCCGTGTGGCTCGCGCAGCGGGCGGCAACGCAAAACTTGCCAGACGTGGAGGACCCTTCAAAGACCGACGACGAGAAGCTCGAGCAGATCGAAAAGGTCATCGCCCGCAACCCCCGCCACGCGGAAGCGTTTGTCAAGCGCGCCCAGGTCTTCGAGAGCATGAACCGCCTTACGGATGCGCTGCGCGATTATTCGCACGCTGTCCGGGTAGATGACCGCTACGTCCCAGCCTACCACCGTCGCGCCGAGCTGGAAAGAAAGATTGGGCTTCTCGACGGTGCCCTCGCAGACTATTCAAGAGTCATCGAGCTTGATCCCAAAAACCAGCCCGGTTATCTCGGTCGGGCTTCAGTGCACGAATCGCTGAAGAAGCATGCACCCGCCATCGCCGATTACACGAAAGCCATTTCCCTGCCCTCTCCGCCGCCGGATGCTTACATGCGCCGCGGAAAATGCCACCAGGAGACGGGGAATTATGCCGCGGCGGTGGACGATTTCCTGACGGTCACACGACTCGACTCTCAGAATTCCGACGCGTTCGAGTCTCTCGGCCGCTGCCAGGCAGAATTAGGCAAGCTCGACGACGCCCTGGCTTCGTACTGGAAAAGTGTCGAGCTCTATCCCTGGAACGCCGAAGCGCTTCAAGGGCGTGCCGAAGTCCACCTCGCTCGCGGCAACATCAAGGAGGCCATCGCCGACTCATCGGACGCGCTGAGAATCTCGCCGTTCTTCGTGGATGCGTATGTCACCAGGGGGCTTGCCTACGAGAAGAAGAAGGACTACGGTCGAATGGCCGTAGACTTCTCAGAAGCGATACGCCTCGCCCCCGGCGACGCCTCCAACTACCTTCGCCGCGCAAGAGCCTACATCGCCCTCGGAAAGCTCGCACAAGCCCGAAAAGACACTCTCACTGCTGTCAAGCTCCGCCCAAACGATGGCGAGGCGAAAAGGCTCCTGTCGGAGATTGATTTGGTGATGGAGGCTAAGCCGTGACTGCCCCTTCATTCCATGTACGGTTGGGTGGGCGCCTTGTATAGGGCTCTCGACCCCGCGCTCTTCTTGCTTCAAGCGAAGATACCGCCGCAAAATTGGGGGCTAACCGCCCATGCTGAAGAAATCCACGAGCACCTGCTTGGCGAGCGGCGCCGCGGTCTCTCCGCCGGTGTCTCCTTCCTCGACGAGAACGACGACCACGACCCGCGGATCGTCGCATGGCGCATAGCCCGCGAACCAGGCGTAGGCGTACTCATTGTGCGGCCCGTATTGCGCGGTCCCGGTTTTCCCGGCGACTTTCAGAAACGGCACGTCCTGGAACACGCGGTACGCCGTGCCCCCTTGTTCCTGAGCGACTGTTTTCAGCCCCTCCTTGATTGCCCGAAGCGAGCTGTCCTTGATACCGAGCGGTTCGGAACGAACCGGAAAAGCCCCCTCTTTGTCTCCCCCGACGACCTTGGACACAAGCCTCGGATAGAAATATCTGCCCCCATTGGCTATCGCCGCATAGGCGCACGCCGTCTGGAGCGGAGTCGCCTCCATCGGCCCCTGTCCTATGGATAAGTTGATAGTGTTCCCGGCGTACCAGACCCGGAACGGCTCCGCTCGCGGGTCCGAAGATTCCCTCCATTCTTTGTCGGGATTGATTCCCTCCGTTTCCATTGGCAGGCAAATCGCCGTCTTCTTTCCGAGACGAAACTTCGCCGCCATGGAGCACATGCCGTCCACCCCCACGATTCGTCCGAGATTGTAAAAATAGACGTTGCACGACTTTTTGAGGGCGTCCTCGAGGGAAACGTAGCCGTGGCTGTGGTTGTGGTAGCACTGCCAGGGTCTTCGCACCCCCAAGAGGTAGAATGCGCCCGGGCAATGGAAAGTCGTGCTGCTTGATATTTTTTGCGTCTCCAGCCCAGTCAATCCCACGATGACCTTGAACGCCGAACCCAGCGGATACGCCGCGCTGATTGCCCTGTTGTACAGCGGGCGGTTGGGGTCCTGCCCCCAGGCCTTAATTCTCTCCACATCCTCCTTGCTCCGCGGAAGGGAATAGGCGTTCGGGTCGAAGATAGGGCTGCTCGCCATGGCTAAGACCTCCCCATTTCGCGGGTCGAGCGCCACGATGGCTCCTTTTCTGCCCGCGAGGGCATCCTCCGCGGACCTCTGAAGGCGGCTATCGAGCGTCAAATAAAGACCCGTGCCCGCTCTGGGCTTGATCTCCTGAATCACCTTGTCGAGGCGGTTTCGGTGGTCCACCTGCACTTTCAACAAGCCTTCTTTCCCGTGCAGGTCGCGCTCGAACGTCGCCTCCAGCCCCATGATTCCCACGACGTCATCCTGCCGGTATCCCCATTTCCTGTACGTGCGGTACGCCTCCGGGGAGATGGCCCCCAGACCCCCCAAGACGTGTGCCGCAAGTGTCCCCTCCACGTAATCCCGCGAAGCCTCGACTTCAGCGAGAAGCCCCGGGATTTCCGCCTCCACAGATTTCAGCAGGTAAAATTGCTCCTC
>CAZFAP010000018.1:0-40543 GCA_964516325.1 uncultured Verrucomicrobiota bacterium | reverse complement strand
CACGCAGGAAACGCTCGAGAGTCTGAAAAAGCTGATCGAGGAAATCAATGCCGCTCGGAAGCAACAAGCAGAGAAGAAAATGCCCGCCGAGGTGTTCTCGATATTCTGGCTGCTGAAACAGGAGGGGGTGGGTTCGCCCGACGGGATCGCGAATCACATGAGGGAGGTTCTGGAGAAGTATCCGCATTGGCGAACCAGTGAGCGGCACGAGAGGAACGTCAGGCTGGCTCTTTATCGTAATCTGGTGCAGTCCGGACTCTCGGACGCCGCGAGGCTCGCGGAAATATGCGGCAAGGTTATGAAAGTTCTCAAGGGTGGACGGGAATGATGACCGCGCAAAAGTTTAAGCTGGATGTGCTCGCGTGGGCACAGGAGGTTGGAGTCGAACCGACCGAGGTCCACATCCGCAGAATGAAGAGAAAACTGGCGAGCTGCTCAAGCCGCGGCCGCGTCACCTTCGATGTATCCTTGCTTGCGGGGCGCAGGGAGCGCAGATCGAGGGCCATTCTCCATGAACTGCTGCATCTGAAGTACCCCAATCATGGAAGGATGTTCAGGTCTTTGCTCAACTCGTACTTGCGGCGGCGAGACGAGAGAGTTGACAAGCGTGCGGGGGGATAATAGGCTATGCCGTCCGCTCGGTAGGGAGTGATGTCGCAGGTTTTTGCGACGGCTTAGTATGATTTGGATTTGTTCCGTCGGACAATGGCAGGGTTGTCTTGTTGCATCAACGCAGGGAGGCTGGGTATGAGAGCCAGGAATAGGATTACGCGGCGGGAGTTTCTGGTCAGGGCGGCGTCCGCGGCGGGAGCCGGGTTCTGTGCGCCGTACGTTCTGACCGGTGACGCGCTGGGGACGTCGGACCGTCCCCCGGCGAGCGATCGGATTATCAGCGGGCACATTGGCGTTGGAGGGAGGGGCTCGGGATTTCTGAGCAGCGACAGCGCGGCGGTTTGCGATGTGGATGAAGCAAACCGCACGAGAGCCGCGAAGATGGTCGAGAGCAAAGGAGGCAAGGCGGACGCTTATCTCGATTACCGGGACTTGCTCGATCGGAAGGACATTGACGTGGTCTTCGTCGGGAGTCCGGACCACTGGCATGGGCTGCATACCGTGCATGCGTGCGAGGCCGGAAAGGACGTCTATTATGAGAAGCCCGCTTCCAAGACGATCGAGGAAGGGCGGGCGATGGTGAACGCGGCAAGGCGGTACGGGCGCATCGTGCAGATCGGGTCGCAGGGTCGCTCGACGCCTGCGGCACACGCCGCCGCTCAGTATATCCGGAACGGAGAAATTGGGAAGGTGCAGAAGGTTACGTGCTGGCATTATGAGAATCCCGTTGGGAAATGGGAGCCGGACAGCGATCCGCCGCCCGGTCTGGACTGGGATCGCTGGTTAGGGCCGTGTCCGTGGGTGCCGTACAACGCGATGCGATGCCACTTCAATTTCCGCTGGTTCATGGAATATGGCGCGGGGAACATCCGTGACCGCGGCGCGCACGTGTTCAGCAATATCATGTGGGCGATGGACTGCGATACCACGGGACCCGTCAGCGTCGAGGCCACCGGGGAGCCGCCGCACGACGGGATGTTCGATTGCCCGGTGAAGATGGACGTCAAGTACGAGTTCAAGAATCCGGACTGGGTTCTGACGTGGAGCCAGCCCGGGCAGAAGGAGATGGATGCCGCGTTCGGCTGCAAGTACTGGGGCGACAAGGACACGCTGGTCGTCACCGGAGGCGATGGCGGCTGCGGGACGGAAGAGAAGGCAATGCAGTACAAGGTGCCTCCGGGCGGTGTGGTGCTATTCAGGAGTCCGGGGCACGAGCAGAATTTCTTTGACTGCGTGAAGAGTCGGCAACAGCCCATCATGCACATCGAAGCCGGTCATCGGACGGCGGCTCTGTGTATTCTCGGGAACATCTCTTATCTTCTCGGACGAAAGCTCTCTTGGGACCCCGTAAAGGAGCAGTTCATCGGAGATGAGGAAGCGAATCGGCTGTTGAGCAGAAACAGTCGAGCGCCGTATTTCCTATGACGGAGAAGGCTCGACAGGTGGAGCGCGCGCAGGCAGGGCTCGCGAGGAAATGCAACGGCGGTTGTGCCGCCGATAGCTTTCGAATAAGGGAGGGCGAGAAAGTGAGCAGCTCGTGGAAGGTTCGGTTGGCAGGAGCGATTGGGATGGCGAGCGTGGTGCTCGTCCTTTGTCTTTTTGGAACGGCGGCGAGAGGCGCCACGGAGCAGGAAGTAAAGGAGTTCATTGCGAAGATTCGGGACGAGAACGCGGATGTGCGTTACGCGGCGTGGAAGAGCGCCGGTCCCATGGGAGCAGCGGCGGTTGCGCCGCTCGGAGAGCTTGTGGCAAACGAGAACAAGGGAGTCGCGAAAGCCGCTTCGGAAGCTCTGAGGACGATTGCGAACCATGCGTCCCGGCCCGACGCTGCCGCAGAGAGGAAAGCTGTAAGCGCGGAGCTTGTGAGGCTGCTCGCCGATGGGAAACCGCACGTGACGCGGGTGAAAGCTCTGGAGTTTCTCGCGCTGGCCGGAGATGACGAATGTGTTCCGCCTATCGCGCGGCTGCTGGCAGATGAGAAGCTTCGCGAGGATGCACGCCGGGCGCTGGAGAGGATTCCGGGAAAGGCGTCCGTGCAGGCGTTGATGGAAGCGCTGAAGACGGCGCCGGAGGAATTCCGTCCGGCGATCATTCATTCGCTCGCTCAGAAGAACGCTGCGGAAGCTTTGGACGCGATTGTGGATTGCGCGGAGAGCCCGAACAAGGCGATCGCGCTCGCGGCGTACAAGGCGCTGTCGCGGATTGAGGGGCTTCCGTCGAGGAGACCGCAGTCAGCGACGGGATGGGAAGAATTGTCGGACCGTGAAAAACGGGCGATTGGCGATGCATTTCTGCGGTTTGCGGAGAAACGCGGCGCCGCAGGCGATACGGAGATGGCGCTTGGTATCTACCGAGCGGTGTTGGAGCGGACGGAAGAGCAGCATTTCAAGTGCGCCGCTCTTGTGGGTCTGGGGAAGTTCGGCTCGGCTGCTGATGTGCCTTTGATGGTCTCCGCGCTGACAAATGAGTCGGCGGCAGTGCGGCAGGTCGCGCAGGAAGCGCTGGTTTTCATGAGAGACCCCGGCGTGAATGCCGCTCTGGAACAGGCGTCGGCGACGGCTTCTCCGGAGTTGAAGATGACCATTGCAAAGATTCTTTTTCGCAGGCAGCCGAAGTGAGGTTGCGGCACGAACGCGGGCTGCGCGCGCGACTGAGCAGCCCGCGAGTGCATTGGGAAGCGAAGGCAGGAATTCTCATGATGCGGGTTATGGGAGGAAGGTGCGGACGTGGGCGATAAAGACGAAAAAATCAAGGTCGTTCATTATGGGCTAGGATGGATAGGGACGGCGGCCGCGAGGGTCGCGCTCCAAAGCGAGCGCCTCGAGATCCTCGGCGCCGTGGATATTTCCGCGGAGAAAGCCGGCAAGGACCTCGGCGAGTTGCTCGGGGCTGAAACGCCATTGGGAATCGTCGTGAGCAACAAGGCGCAGGAGGTCTTGTCCAAAAGACCGGACATCGTCGTGCATTCCACCGGCTCGCGTCTCGCGGACGTGCTGCCGCAGCTTGAGGAGATCGTTTCCCGCGGCGCCAACGTGGTCTCCTCGACGGAAGAACTTCTATTCCCCGTTGGGAAAAACAAGCAACTCGTTGAGAAGCTCGACGCCCTCGCAAAGGACAACGACGTTTCAGTTCTGGGGACGGGCGTGAATCCGGGCTTCGTGCTCGATTCTCTTCCCGCGTTTTTGACGGCGGTTTGCACGAATGTGAAGAGCATTCTGGCGCGCAGGATCGTGGACGCGTCAACCCGACGCGAACCGCTTCAAAGGAAGATCGGAGCGGGATTGAGTACGGAGGAGTTCCGCCGGCGGGTGAAAGAGGGTCGTCTCGGGCACGTGGGGTTGGTGGAGTCGGTGGCGCTTCTCGCGGATTGCCTCGGATGGGAGCTGGATAATCTTCTCGAAAGAATTGACCCGGTCATCTGCGACGGGAACATCAAGACGAAGTACGTCGAGGTTCGTGAAGGACAGGTCGCGGGGATTCGGCACACCGCGAAGGGATTGCGAAGAGGCGAGCGAGTGATTTCCGTCGAGCTGCAAATGTTCGTGGGGGCGACGGAGCCGCACGATTATATACGGATTGACGCGGAGCCGCCGTTAGAGGTCAGGATAGAGAATGGAACAGCCGGAGATGCCGCGACAGCGGCAATCCTCGTCAATGCGATACCGAAGGTCGTCGAGGCCCGCCCGGGGTATGTGACGATGAAGGATGTCGGCCTCATCTCGGCGCTGTGAGCGCAGCCTGTGGAGCATTGGGTCACTCATAGGCGGTGGGGCTGGCATGGCCCGGGTGGGACTCTCGCGACGGGGTGGAACCGGGGACGCCGCAGAGAGCGCGGGGGCGATTTCTGTTGTGCGATCCCATGTCGGTGCTCTCCGCGTCCTCGGCGTTCTGTGCGGTGAGTCCCTCCCGAAAGTGGGGCATTACAGCCTGGCCCCGATGGGACTTGGTGAGGGGGTTGGGTTTTTGGTAGAATGAATTCGGTCAGGCGCTCGCTGAAGCGCCAGCCGTTTTGAAAAAAGTTCTTGGACTGGAAATAAGCCCGCGTAGCTCAGTTGGTAGAGCACCGCATTCGTAATGCGGCGCGCGTTGGTTCAAATCCGACCGCGGGCTTATTTTTCTGCGCTTTATGTCTGACGCATGGTGTCTTATCCAGCGCGAACCGGAGAAACGCGAGCGGTCGGGCAGGAGGGGGCTGGTTCCGTGCGTTTCGTGTGTCACGTACGTCGCACAACGAGCGTTGTGTGCCGGATTCCCATTTCTAAGACACACAACGGATGTCCGGCTTCTTAACGGTACTACGTCTTCAACCCTCCATGACCGCGATCAATCTTGACTACAGGCAAGGTGGATTCCCGGAGTCATTCGAACTTCTCATGGCGGCAGGATTATCTCGAGTTCTTTCTCCTCCTGCGGAACTAGCTCAAACGGATATGCTCGCCGCGAGCTCCCCAGCGCCAGGTGAACGCTACACCGGCCCGGGAATAATCCCCGCGCCTGAAACCGGCCTTCTCGGTCAGCGACAAGTTCGACGGAACGGTGAGACGATTCTATCTTCAAAACACACCGCCCAAACGGCGCCCTATCCGCTTTGAATATCTGCCCCTTGATGTCTCCCATTAAAGAGAAATCGATATCAAGTTCCTCATCCCGCAAGGGCAATAGCTTAAGCTCATACCAGGTTCCTGCGAATTCTCCCTCCGGAACCTCCAGAACAACTCTCCCTGGTGAAAGGTCAGCCACGGAATAGCGACCTCCGACGTTGCTTAAAGTGGACTCCTCCTTACCGGTTGATTGCACGACTACGCGAACGCCGGCAAGCGGTTCCCCATCTCGCCCAATGATCTTGCCCTTGAGATTTCCGTACCGGGCGAGATTGATGTCCAACCTTCTTGTCTCATTGTGCTTCAGGCTGACAGCGTAGGTCTCGATGCCCAAACTGTCCGAAAACGCCTCAAGTTCATAGTCCCCCGGGGGCAGAAGCTTAAACCGATAGAAACCCGTCGGGGTAAAATGCCACTGCTTTCTGTCAGTCAATGCCGCCGAGCGGAGCGTCACCCGCAACGCTACATCCAGATTGCCACATCCTCCCCCTCCTGTAAAGATGCGGCCCATGAGAGTAGCTGACCCAGAAAGCACAATGTCATGGCGGAGTTCCTCCGACGGAGCCAAGGAAAGGTGGTAGTCCCTGTCCTTCAAGTCTGCTTGGTCTATTGTGATCGCGCACTTGCCGGGGGGGAGTCCTCGGAAAGCGAAGTAACCTTCCTTGTCGGTAGTGCAGTCTGCAAAGGAAGCCCCCCCGGATATCTTGAGCGCAACGCCAGCCAAGGGCTCTCCGTCCGGACCAGTGACTTGTCCCCATACTCTGCCTTCTCCTTGAGACATTTTGAGAACCAGATTTGCTGGTTCTTGGTGTCCGTCCAGAAGCCTCACCGAGGATGTCACCGCAGTTCGGTAGTCTGTCTGCGAGGCTTTGACTTCGTACCTGCCATCCGGCAGGTCCCCGAAGGCGAACCCCCCCGATTCTTCCGTAACGAATCTTAGCCTCTCCCACTTCGGATCGGCTCCCCGGCAATAGAAGTACTCGGTCTTTGTCGGCACCAGAATCTCGACTGATGCGCCTTTCACAGGGTTTCCCGAACCGTCCTCCACGCGTCCGGCTACGGTCGCCCCCTCCTCGTGCATCAGGAAGGTAACTTCTACAGGCTTCGCATCCCTGAGTTCGACCTCGACACTCTTTGGCAGATAGCCCTCCGCTAACACGGTAAAGAGATGGTTTCCCAAAAAATAACCGGCCTGCTCGAATAGTCCTCGTTCGGAGACGATTTCGAGTCGATGTTCGTTCAAGATTGCTTCAAGAGTCGCAATCCCCTGCATAAGGTCATTGATGGTGTTCGCGTCAGCCTCGGGGCCCAGAGACTCCAGGCGATCCCTGTACGAATCGCGCCGTCCCCTGTGCTCGTCCAAATCCGGAACGCCACTTGATGCGTCCTTCAGAAGACCGAAGAGATCGGAGCGTCGCGCGCGATCCTCTGCGGATGCGTAGTCGTATTTGTGGTAGACCGTGAACCTTTGAACCGGCAGTGTCGTGCGGGCAGCCAGAACCTTTCCTCTAACCGCGCCCGGGTTGCCGCTCATCACCATAATGTCCGCACCGGTCATTCCCGGATAGATGTTCTCCGGCTCCTTGTGAGGCCAGTAGTGTTGCGCACCTGCTCTTATCTGCCCCGGCCACGCCCCGAGCGTTGGTCTGATGAAGTACGTACCCGGGGGCAACTCCTTTACCTCGTAACTTCCGTCAGCTTGGAAGTGAATGACTCTCTCGAGCCCCTGGCCCACAACTTCATACAAGCCCTGGAAAGCGGTGCCCTCCATAGCATTCCCCTCGGTGTCTATCAACCTTCCGGAGATAGAACCCAGAATTATGTCCTCGAGTTGGCTGTATATTGGTGCCCCAGGGGCCTCGGCTTGCTTCGGAACACGCTTGGGTTGCCGCCGACCCTCCGAGGAAAGGCCCGGCTCCCGGCGCTGTCTGACGGGGCTCTCTTCTTTACGACTGAGGGCTATCACGAGAGCAATAACCGCGCTGATAACCAGCAACAAAAAGGTCCGGTTTGCACGCTTCGTCATTGTCGAATTGACGTCCCAGAACGTCCAGCGGAGGCACCGCCTAACGCCTCTTCCAGATCAATCCGCAAATAAGCATCTTACCTCACACGACCGTTCACCACGCTTTCGCCGTTCAAGCTGGTCGAAACCGGAGAGCGCTCGAGCTCACACGAAATTCGATCTTGCTGTCAGAAGGCCAGCCCTGTCTAACAAACACGCCCGCAGCGACATTGTCGACAGAGGCGAGGCAGCAACGCCCTGTACCATCGATAGTGACAATGCCTCGCCCTGTTCCATTTGTCCGTGAGAGGAGACGTAGACTATCCTGTGGCCCTTTTTCAACAGAACTTGACAGAAGGGCAGTTGGTAGTTGCTCTCTATCGCGTTAATCAACCAGTTTTCTATCGCTCTCTCGATCAAGCCATTCTTGCCTTTTCTTCTCGATGATCTCGCGGAATTTTCTCTGCACCTCAGGGTCAGCGTTCCATTCCGCGAGTTTATCCTTCAGTTTCAATCCTATCTCCGGGGAAACGAACAACGTGGGGAGGTGGGGGTTCCCCTTGTCGCCAAAATCCATCGAGATCTTCTCGATGCCCTCCAAGAAAAGGTCGTACGTAAGCTCACGCCCCTTCGCGTCTACGACAGTCCCAGCTCTTTCGACAATCCTTCGCAGGTCATTAAGCACCATCCCGCCTTGTTGCTCCTGAAGCTGTTCGGCCATGCTTTCGACCTTCTGGAGAAAGGCGGCTGGCCCCTTCGCGATGACCTCGTCCCTCTCCATTGCAAGCTCGGCCGCCATTTGCTTGTAGCCCGACTGTTGCGACCGCGCACCCTCGGGGCCCATCGTCATTCTATTCCCTTCAAACTGCCGCTCCCTCCTGATTTGTGAAAGCAGGGGCTCTTGTCTAACCAGGTGGTCAATGAGGCGGGCGAGGATTTGCTGGAATTTGGTTTTCACTTTCGGGAAATCGGGCAGCATTCTGGTTAAGGCTCCATGAGGTCTGGCGAAGACAGCCCTCGCGTCCCCGGCTACGAATCTGCCATCCACCTGCGTGCGCAACGATTTTGGGCTGTCGGCCTATGTGAATATATTATGCCGGAACACCTGTTCCCTGGCAAGAGCGATGCGCCGAGTCGCACTTTGGGGCGGCTTCAGCGGGCCGAGAGCCTCGTCTTTCCGTCAGCCAGCTGATTGCCTGCGCTCGGCAGTCTCGCAGAAGTTCGGACTGCTCACGCTGGTGGGACAAACAGCACAAAGCGATACCCGAACTCGGAGAGGGGCAACCAAAACAGGTGGGAGAGGACCAGCGACCCCACCACCCGGGCGCACGGAGAGCCCTCGGCCCCCGTTAGTAAGCGCCGCCCGCAGGAGTGCCCCCCTCGCCCGTCTGAAGGAGGACACGTCGCAGCTACCCATGGGTGACCCTTGGGGAGAACAAATTGGAGTTGCCTCGCCGTCCGATCCCTCCCCGGCCGGCGAATCCGCGCCAATAGGCAGTTGCGGGAATGGTGGGGGAGGGAACCGGGAGGGAAGAGAATGGCGTTGAAAAGGGCAAGAGAGGGGTTTCGAAGGAGGCGGTTGGCATGAGGTTCCTCAGAGGTCTGCCTCGCGTGGGTCATCATCCCTCTGAGGTTTTTTCTCTGACGGGATAGCAGGATGTGCAGGATATCTTACAGTAGCAACGGACGAATCACGGTCATCCTGTAATCCTGTCGGGAACGGCCTCGATGGGGGCGGGGGAAAGGGCTTGAAACTTGAGAGAGGGCATTGCCCGGCTTCTGCCGGAGCCCGCCCAAGTGGCTTGCGGGCTTATAGTTATGCTCGCCAGCATCGTAGTGAAGAGAGATGACTGAAGAATCTGCGACAAGTAACGGTAGTCGCCATGGTATCCCGCTTGCTGGATCGCTCAACGGAGTGGGTAGGCACGGCGGCTTGCCTCTTAGCGTGGTGGCTGGTCTCGCAGCAGTATTTCGCGGGGCTGGTGGTGGAGGCTGGCGGCTGCGCCTGCTGGGTTCTCTGGGGGTTGAGGCACAGGCGGTGGAGCGTCGTGATAAGCTGCATTTTCTATTTCGTCATGGCGGTCTATGGGCTGCTGACGTGGAAAAAGTGACGCAATGGACGACCCAGGAGGAAGTTGCGAATTTTGCAGCGTGCGCGGCGCGACAGGCCTCTGTCAGTCGCAGGAGTCTGTCTTGAGGTAGTGGGGCATGGGGGTCGGGGTTTGGGGCGACAGGACTGTGGTGATACTTTGAGCGCCGCTCTTTTTCGGTCTCGCCGATAAAGTGTCTAATCGCACTCGCTCATGAACCTCGTTCACCCGGAGACCATGAGAATCGCGGGTCCCGGGGGCTCGTTTTGGCGGCAGGAGTTGGACTCCATTTTCTCCCGCCAAGGCGTAAAGACGCGAAGAATTCATGGGGCCTTCTCCTTTTGGTGCTTGGGGGCTTTGCGAGAGACCTTCCGGCTCCTCGTCGCGGCTGCGGGGAGGCGATTTTCAGGGCAGATAGTTCCCGTCGTGATTTCCCGCCACGTTTTCCTGTCGGCCCCTTGTTGCAGTCGTTTAGCGGGTCCCCGCCGGGACCGGCTCACGGGGGAGACGCCCGTGCCACGGTCCGAACGTCCCCAAATGCACGCCTCGCTGTCCCGGCCGCGATGGTGAACGCAAGGCCACACCCTTTTCACGGAACGGTTGAAGTGGGGATGAGGGCGGCGCATACTGTCTGAAAGCAAGATGGGAAAGCGTGTCGGCCGTCGGTGATTTCTTATGCCTGCGGTCGGGAGGGAACAGGGTTATGAAAGAGAACAGTGGCTCGGAAGTGGCAAGGTGGGAAAGGAGCGAAGGGAGTATGCGGGCGTGGGCGGTAGGAAGGGTGTTGGCTGTCGTGGTTGTCGTTTGGGTGGCGATCTCCGCAGCATGGGCCGGAGAGGAAGGAAAGGGAGAGGAGCTTTACAATGCAATTCGGCTGCCTGCGAGCTGGCCGCCGCGGGTGGAGTCGCTGACGCTGGAGCCGCCGGGGACGCCGTGGTATCTCGCTTCGCGTCCGGCGGTGATTCCGATAGACGTGGGGCGGCAGCTCTTCGTGGACGATTTCCTGATCGAGGAAACGACGCTGAAGCGGAGCTTCCATTCGGCGGAATATTATCCGGAGAACCCAGTGCTCACGCCGGATCGTTCGTGGGAGAAGGAAGGGGGAAGCCCGACGGCGATGGTGTTCAGCGACGGAGTGTGGTACGACCCGCAGGACGGGCTGTTCAAGATGTGGTACATGGGGGGCTACACGCGCTCGACGTGTTACGCAACCTCGCGGGACGGCATTCACTGGGAGAAACCATCGCTTGACGTAGTGCCCGGAACGAATATTGTCCACGCGGGCGGGCGTGATTCGGCGACGGTGTGGCTGGACCTCGACGAGAAAGACCCGCAGCGGCGGTTCAAGATGTTCCGGTCGCACGGCGACGGGGGCTGGGCGCTTTCCGTGTATTTCTCGCCGGATGGGATTCACTGGGGCGAGCCGGTGATCCGGAGCGGCCCGTGCGGAGACCGGACGACGGTTTTCTATAACCCTTTCCGAAAGGTTTGGGTCTATGGCATCCGCGACGGCGCCGCCGGGCTGGGGCGAATTCGGCGGTACTGGGAGAACGCGGATGTGCTTGCGGGAGCGAGCTGGAAGGAGGGGGAACCGGTGCTGTGGGTTGGGGCGGACCGGCTCGATCGCCCGCGCGCAGACCTGAACGTTCCGCCACAGCTTTACAATCTGGACGCGGTGGCGTACGAGAGCTTGCTGCTCGGCTTATTCACCATCTGGCGGGGGCAGCCGCGAGACCGCGCGAAACCGAACGAAGTTCTGATTGGCTTCAGCCGCGATGGTTTTCATTGGGACCGGTCGTACCGGGAGGCGTTCATTCCGGTTTCGGAGCGGTACGGAGATTGGAATTGGGGAAATGTTCAGTCGGCGGGCGGGTGCTGCCTCGTCGTGGGAGATAAGATTTATTTCTATGTCAGTGGGAGGGCGGGGGCTCGCGGCTCGCCGGATTCGGGGGTTTGCAGCACGGGCCTTGCGACGCTGCGGCGGGACGGGTTCGCGTCTATGGATGCGGGGTGGTTGGAACGGACGCTCACCACTCGGCTGGTCCGGTTCGCCGGGAGATACTTGTTCGTGGATGTGGATGCGCCGGATGGGGAGCTTCGTGCAGAGGTGCTGGACGAAAGGGGGCGGGTTGTGGCCCCCTTCTCCCTTGAGAACTGCATCCCGATCAGGGGGGACACGACATCGCAAGCAGTCAACTGGAAAGGCGCGAAGGACCTCTCAGCCGTCGCGGGGAAGCCCTATGCGTTCTGGGTGAGTCCGGAAGAATCGGGGGCGAGCCACGGTTACGTTGCGGCTGGGGGTCCGGGGTTCATGGGTCCGACGGATACGGTGGGGGCTTTGGGCGAGGAGCGCCAGTCGTTGGTGCCTGCATTCTGGAAAGGGCGGCTGGAGGATGTGGAAGAGGCAGCGCGCGATGCCAAACGCGGCAAGGCAACGGTCATCGCGCGGTCGCCGGGCGGGCGACCGGTCTATCTCGTCGAATATGGTCGTCGGACGGAGCCTCAGCGAACGGCGAACTACAATTCTGCTGTCGGGGCAGGTGCCCCATCCTTTTATGCTCACAGGCCCGCAGGAACGCCGCCGGTCGTTTTGATCATCGGTCCAAGCCACGGGCATGAGGTTGAAGGAATTGTCGGGCTGGTCAACCTGCTGCGGGTCGCTGAGACGGGAAAAGATTGGCGGGGGAAGGAGTGGATGCGATTGCAGGGGAATCTGGGGCGATGCCGCGTGATGATTGTGCCGATTGCGAATCCAGATGGTCGGGCGAGATGTCCGTATGACAGTTTCGTGGGCATCCCGGTTGAAGAGATGACGAGGATCGGGCAAGGGACTCGTAAGGACGGCACTCCATATGGCTGGCCCGGGGTGAAGCAGCGCCACCCGATGAGGGACGACGTTGGGCTGCTGGGCGCGTACTTCAACGACGACGGAATCAACTTAATGCACGATGAGTTCTTCGATCCGATGGCGGCTGAGACGAAGGCGCTGCTGCGTGTGGCGCGAGAGGGAGCGCCCGATTTCATTCTGAACCTTCATTCTCATGCTGCGGCGCCGGAAATCATCCCGACGAGCTATGTGCCGCGGTTCTGCAAGGAGATAACAGCGAAGTTCGGCGAGAGGCTCGTCGAGCGATACCGAAGAGAAGGTTTGCCCGCTGGCGGAATTCCGGAGCCGAAAGAGGATGGCGAGAAATACCCGCCGCCGTCGTTCAACCTGACGAGCGCGCTCCATCACGTGTGCGGGGGCGTTTCGATGCTGTTTGAGTGCCCGCACGGGGCGAAGGGGTGGAAATATCCGCAGGTCACCCACGAGCAGATTCTGGATGTCGAGCTGATCCTTTTCGAGGAATTGCTTGGGTTCGCTGCAGAGGCGCCGCGACCGGGTTTGCCGAAGGACAAATGATAAGGGTGAGATAGCCGGCATCTGTCAGAGCAGGAAGGAGGAAGTTATGAGGCGCACGTCGAGGGTCGTCATTTTGGCGCTTGTATTGTTGTTGTCAATGGGGGCGGGCGACCTAAGCGGACAAGGTCAGCCGAAGGCCGGATGGTCTGAAGTGGTTCCGAAGGTCGAGGGGGCGAGGCAATGTTTCGTTAGCCCGGAGGGCAAAGCGGAAAATCCGGGGATGAGGGAGGCGCCGTGGGACCTTGCGTCCGCGCTTGCGGGGCGGCAGAAGGTTTCGCCCGGAGACGTCATCTGGGTTCGCGGCGGGACGTACAAAGGGAAGTTTGAGGTGAAGCTCGTGGGAAAGGACGGGGCGCCGGTGCACGTGCGTGCTTGTCCTGGTGAGCGGGCGACGATTCTCGACGGGGGGATGACTGTCGTCGAGCCAGCGTCGTATGTGTGGCTATGGGACCTGGAGATTGCCGGCTCGGCGCCTGTGGAAAAGAGGGAGACGAAACAGACCGGGTCGAGTCCGACGGACCTTCCCGGCGGCGATGGGCTGAACGTTTATACGGGGAAGGGATGCAAGTTCATCAATCTGGTCATCCACGATAATGTGGGGAGCGGCGTGGGCTGGTGGGTGGGTTCGACGGAGAGCGAATTCCATGGCTGCTTGATTTACAACAATGGCTGGAGGGCGCCGGACCGAGGGCACGGGCACTGCATCTACGCCCAGAACACGGACGGCGTCAAAACGATTTCGGGTTGTATCATGAGCGTGCCCTACGACGGCTCCTACACGATGCATGCGTACGGTTCAAGCCGGGCGTATGTGGACAATTTTCTCGTTGAGGACAACGTTGCGTATGAGAAGGGACCGTTCTTGATCGGCGGCGGGCGGCCCAGCCGCAACATCAAAGTTTTCCGAAATTATCTTCATGGGGTTGATATGCGAATCGGCTACGGCGCCGAGAACGAGGATTGCGAGGTTCGAGACAATGTCGTAGCGAAAGGGAGCCTCACGGTTGAGAAATACAGGAAGGTCGTGGACGAGGGAAACGTCCGGGGGCTTCCCGACAAGAAGGCGGTACTGATTCCGAATAGGTACGACCCGAATCGTGCCCACATGGTCATATACAATGGGGAGAAGGCGGGGCAAATGAGGGTTATCATCGCGCCGTTCCTCAAGCGCGGCGATAGGTTCAGGCTGATGAGTCCCAGGGACTTCTTCGGGAAGCCGGTGTTTGAAGGGAAGTGCGAGGGTGAGACGGTTACAGTGCCTGTCGAGGGGGAGTTCGCAGTGTTCGTCGTTGTGAGAGAAGCGGCGAACGACTGATCGGGCGCCCGGTCGCGGGCGCGGTGAGTCATCCCGACTTTTGCTTTCGGGCAGCGGTGGGACACCATGGCGCCATGGGACAAGCGTCGTGTTTTTCCTTGCGGCAATAACGAAGGCCGAGCCGGACGAGCGCTGCCTCGAAATCCATGAACGTGGCGCCGGGCAGTGCAGTTCTGCTCCATTTGCTTTTCAGAAGCTCAAGCATTCGCTGAGGGTCCTTGGTCTCCTTATGGAGCAAGCCGAGGCGCGTTGCTGCGAGGACGGCGGGGTCGGAGACGAACGGTTCGGCTTTGGGCCACACTCCGCGCAGTTCTCGCAGGAAGATGTTCGCCGTTACGGGTCCCACCCCTTTGCCAATGCTTTGGAGGCGCTTTTCGAGGTCGCGCGGGTTGGCAGCGGCGGCATGGACGTTCGTGAGCTTTCCGTCATAGCGGCTAAGCAGATCGTGGCTGACCTGGAGGAGCTTGGTCGCAGTGCTGAAGTCGTAGCGCACATAGCCGCCAGCGTCGAGGATTTCCACGAGTCCGTCCCAGCCGGTCTCCTGAATCCCCTGTGGCGTCAAGACGCCGCGCGCCTCGAATTCGCGGTATGTCTTCGTAGCGATGGCTTCCGTGATCCTTGCCCCGTAGAGGAACGAGGCAAGAAACCATTTGAAGACCTCGGACTCCCGCCCGTCGGCGAGTTGGATATCGAGTGCCTTAGCGAATCCGTCGCCAAGCCGCTTCATCAATTCTCTGACCTTCATGGCTTCCTCTGGGTTTGAGGTGGGATGATCGAATGAGCCGCTGAAGCTCGCCTTGGCGACCGCGCAATCTCGACGAGAAAGGAAAAGCCGGGCCAAGGCACAAGGGATAGGCGCTCCGGTAATCCGAGTGAAGTGAGCCTTGAAAGCTCCTGTCCCGACGCCCCAGGCTTTTTCAATTGCGTGCCTGGTACTTGGACCCGTGCTCAGAGGCCCGGCGCCCAAAATAATTGCACTCCATAGAAATGAAGGCAAGAGGAATTTTCTGAGGGGCGTCGTCGGCAATCCCCATCATGGATGTGCTGGCGATACAGGGAGAGTCAACCGCAGAGATCGCAGAGGCCGCAGAGGCAGGCTTCCGTGATCCCGTGTTATTCTCAGCGGTCTCCGCGTCCTCTGCGGTGAGTTCTCAGCAAGACGGAGGCACTGCTATCGGGCTGGCTGGGGTGTCAGCGGCCTTGACCGGAGGGGTGCTAATGCGTTAAAGAAGACGAGTGCAGTCGGGCAGAAAACGGAGCAGAGAACGACCGGGTGTGGAACTCGCACTGAGATTTGGGAGATGAGTTGAGAAATGACGAAGTTGTCAAAGGCGGAGATGGTAGCGAAAGCCAGAGAAGTGGTTGAGCGAGAAGCCCGCGCGGTTGCCGCGCTCGCGAAGCAATTCGACGACAGCCTTTCCGATGTGGTTGAGTTGTTGCTCGGCTGTAAGGGGCATGTTCTGGTTACGGGAACGGGAACTTCTCATGCGATGGCGCAGCGGATGGCGCACTTGCTGGCGTGCTGCGGGATACCTGCTCTATGCGTGAATGCCGCCGACGGGATTCATGGTGGTGGGGGCGCCGTGACGGCGAGGGATGTCGTGTTCATTATATCGAAGGGCGGCAGCAGCGCGCAAGTGAACCAGTTCGCGCAAATTGCTCGCGCCCGCGGAGCGAAGATTATTGCGCAGACGGAGAAGCCGAATTCGCCGCTCGGTCACATGAGCGACGCCGTCTATAAGGTGAAGACGATGGGCGATGTGGACCCGTATGGCATGATTGCGACAGGGAGTTCGCTGGTCAACGGCGCCGCGGGGGACGTGCTCTGCGTTCTGCTGCTCGAGCTTGGAGGATATACGAAGGAGGCTTTTGGGATGACTCATCCGGGCGGCGCCGTCGGCAAAAGGTTAGCGGAGGAGCGGAAGTGAAAGCGGCTGTGCTGGTCCGGCCCGGAAAAATCGAACTACAAGAACTGCCAGACCCGTCTCCGCCGGAGGACGGATTGGTGATGAAGGTGGAGGCGTGCGGGGTGTGCGGCTCCGACCTGCGCCGGTGGAGGGAGGGTCCGCCGGAAGGAAGCGGCGGAATCATCCCGGGCCACGAGGCGGCGGGGGTGGTGCTGGAGGTTGGGAGAAGCGTCGCCAAGTACGCCCCCGGGGAACGTTTGGCTGTCGCGCCTGACGTGCACTGCGGCCGGTGCTACTATTGTCGAAATGAGAAATTCAATTTGTGCGACGATCTGCGATTCATCGGGATTACTCCCGGTTATCCCGGTGCTTTCGCCGAAAAGCTCGTGCTGACGAAAGAAATATTGACGAACGGGATCGTTCACCGGATGCCGAAAGGGCTGTCGTTCCCGGAGGGCGCGCTCGCGGAACCGTGCAGCTCGGTTTTGGCGGCGCACGAAAAGGCGGGCGCAAGCGCTGGGAATGTCGTGGTTATTCTGGGGGCTGGCCCGATTGGGTGCATTCATGTTTGTGTGGCGAGAGCGCGCGGGGCGCGGGTGGTCGTTTCGGAACCGAGTGCGAAACGGCGGGAATTCTCCGCGCGTTTTAAGCCGGAGGCGACCGTTGACCCGTCGTGCGAAGACGTGGTGGCTCGTGTTCGCGGGCTGACGGATGGGCTTGGCGCCGACATTGTAATCTGCGCGAATCCTGTGGCGGTTACCCAGACGCAGGCTGTCGAAATGGTCCGCAAGGGAGGACGGGTCGTGCTGTTTGGGGGGTTGCCGAAATCGGCTGCGATGACGTCGCTGGATGCGAATCGCATTCACTACGGAGAGATTGAGGTTGTAGGCTCTTTTTCTTATCATCCCGTGATGCATGAACTCGCGTTGGAGTTTCTCCGCCGCAAGGTGATCCCGGCTGATTTACTGATCACGCACACGTTCTCTCTCGACGAAATCAGCGAGGCGTTTGAAACGGCTGCCAGGGCGGAAGGGCTGAAGGTTGTCGTCACGATGGAAAGGGAGGATTTGTGATAGGACTGAATGAGGAATTGGCGGCGTGGGAGGCGGCGGGCAAGCGGGTCAAAATCGGCCTGGTCGGCGCCGGTCAAATGGGGACCGACGTCGTCGCCGAGGTCAAGATGATGATGGGGGTTGATGTCGTAATAACGGCTGACATGGACATTCGACGGGCGCGGGACGCTTATAAGATTGGCGGGCTTGAGGGCGAGGTCGTGGAAGCCGCGACGCCGAAAGAGGCGGACGAGGCGGTGGCGTCCGGGAAACGGGTCGTTGCCGGAGATTATCGTGTCCTTACGGATATGAAGGGGATTGATGTTATGCTGGAGGCGACGGGCGTGCCGGAGATTGGCGCACGATCTGCGCTGCGGTCGGCGAGGAGCGGGCATGCGCTGGCGATGATGAACGTCGAGACGGATATCACGGTCGGTCCCATTTTGAACTGGTACGCGAGAAAGAAGGGAGTGCTGTACGCCCTGGCGGCGGGGGATGAACCAGCCGCCTGCAAGGAGCTGTATGATTTTGCGGACTCTCTCGGGTTCACAATAGTGGCGGCGGGGAAAGGGAAGAACAATCCGCTTGACCGGTACGCCAAGCCGACCGATGAGCGCTGGGCACAGGAAGCGGCGAGGCGCGGGGTCTCCCCGAATATGCTCATTGAATTCGTTGACGGCAGCAAGACGATGATCGAGATGGCGGCGGTTTCCAATGCGACGGGTCTTGTTCCGGACGTTCGGGGGATGCACGGACCATCGTCCGACCGGGATAATCTCCACAGGGTGTTTGCGTTGAAGAAGGACGGCGGAGTGTTGAGCAAGGCGGGCGTCGTGGAATATGGCGTGGGGAGGATAGCTCCCGGCGTCTTCGCGGTTGTCACGACGAGCCACCGCCGCTTGCGAGAGGCGCTGGTGCTGAGGGACATGGGGAACGGGCCGTATTACACGCTCCTCCGCCCTTATCACCTTTGCAGCATTGAAGTGCCGCTGACGTGTGCGATGTTGGTCATTCGGAAGAAGTCGAACATGGCGCCGCTCGAACGACTGGTCTCGGAGGTGTTCGCGGTGGCGAAGCGCGACCTGAAGGCGGGCGAGGTGCTTGATGGAATAGGCGGCTGCCTGTTTTATAGTCTCATAGACACGTACGAAATTGCGCAAGACGAGCGGCTGCTTCCGGTTGGCTTGGCGAAGGGAGCAGGGCTCCTTCGGTCGGTGAAGAAGGATGCGCCGATCACGCTGCAGGATGTGGAGCTGAACGAGCCGTCAACCGTCCTTTCCCTGCGTCGTCTTCAAGACGAGTGGATGGCGGGGAAGAGGGCGGAGGAAGAACTGCTCAGGGCGGTTGACGGGTTGGCTGCTGATTGAAGGGTTGTGAGAAAGGTCGAAAGGGCAAATTAAGGGAGGGTGCAGAAATGGCAAAGGCAACATTGGCTGTGATCGTCGGAAACCGCGACTTTTTCCCCGACCGGTTGGTTTCCGAAGGGCGGAAGCAGATTCTATCTGTCCTGAAAGAGATGGGCGTGAGGCCGGTGATTCTCGCTGCAAACGACACGAAGTTGGGCGCCGTCGAAACCTGGGAGCACGCGAGGCGGTGTGCGGAGCTTTTCAAGGCAAACCACGACCAGATTCAGGGAGTGCTGGTGACGCTTCCGAATTTTGGCGACGAGAAGGGCGTGGCGGAAACCATCAAGCTCTCCGGGCTGAACGTGCCGATTCTCGTGCAGGCGTCTCCGGACGACCTCGGTCAGCTCAACGTCGAGCGGCGGCGGGACTCCTTCTGCGGGAAAATATCCGTCTGCAACAACCTGCGCCAGTATGGATTTCCGTTCTCCTTGACGACGCTGCACACGGTCCATCCCAGTGCGGAGAGTTTCAAGGCGGACCTGAGGAATTTCCTCGGCGTGTGTCGAGTGGTAAACGGGATGCGCAGGGCAAGGCTGGGCGCCGTCGGGGCGAGACCAAATGCTTTCAATACCGTGCGGTTCAGCGAGAAAATCCTCCAAGTGGAAGGCATCAGCGTCTCCACGATTGATTTGTCGGAAATCTTTGGGAGAGCGCAGGCGTTGGCGGACAACGACCGGCGGGTGCGCGCGAAGGTGAAGGAAATCGGCGCCTATGCGAAGACCGGAGCGGCCCCTGAAAAGTCCCTGGTGCGGATGGCGAAGCTGGGCATCGTCATTTCGGACTGGATGAAAGAGAACGACCTCGACGCGACGGCGATTCAGTGCTGGACTTCGCTCCAGCAGAACTACGGTGTGAACGCGTGCGCTCTCATGAGCATGATGAGCGAGAAGCTGATGCCGAGCGCCTGCGAGGTGGACATCACCGGCGTGGCTTCCATGTACGCGCTTCAATTGGCGTCCGGGACGCCGAGCGCCCTGGTGGATTGGAACAATAACTACGCCGACGAATTGAATAAGTGCGTGTTGTTCCACTGCGGGAACTGGCCGAAGTCCCTTCTGCCCGACGCGGAAATTAAGACGGCGGAAATCCTCGGCAGCACCATCGGCGCCGAACGGACCTACGGCGCCGTCGCTGGGCGGACGCCAGCGGGACCGATGACGTTCGCGCGGATAACTACAGACGACGAAAGCGGCTGGATTCGCACGTACGTCGGCGAGGGGGAGTTCACGGACGATTCTCTGGAGACGTTTGGAGCGCGGGCGGTCGTCGAGATACCCGAAATGCAGAAGCTAATGCGGTACGTCTGCGAGAATGGGTTTGAGCACCACGTCGCGGTGAGCGGTTCGCGGGTTGCGAGCATCCTCGCGGAGGCGTTTGAGACGTACCTCGGTTGGGAGGTCTATCATCACCAGGGCTGATGTCCGCTCCCATCGGGCGGAACGTGCAGGTGGCTGACCATGTCAATTGTTGGGCTGGACGTCGGGACGACCGGCTGCAAGGCGATTGTGTTTGACGCCGACGGAGGAGTTATCAGCCGGGCATCGCGGGAATACGGCATTCTGACCCCGCAGCCGAATTGGGCTGAACAGGATGCCGAGCAGGTGTGGCGGCTGTCCTGGGATGCGCTGCGGGAAGCTGCGGCCGCGGCGCGGATGGACCCGCCGAAGGCGATGGCCCTTTCGGTTCAGGGGGAAGCAATCATCCCGGTTGACAGCGACGGGCGGGCGCTGCGACCCGCGATTCTGGGCATGGACACCCGAACCGGCGAGGAGAACCGCTGGCTGGCGGAGCGCTTCGGCGTCGAGGCGCTGTTCCATCGCACGGGGATGCCCCTGCACACCATCAACACGTTGCCAAAACTTCTGTGGCTCCAGCGGCACGATGCCGACGTCTGGAGGAGCGCTTCGCAATTTCTCCTGTACGAGGATTTTTTTCTGCGTCGCCTTGGAGGGCTGGCGGCGATCAGCCACTGCCTCGCTTCTCGGACGCAGATGTACGGTCTATCCAGCGGTGATTGGGCGGACGACATTCTGGCGGAGTGCGGGATTGACAGGGAGTGGCTTGCGCCTCTGGCGCCGGCTTCGGGCGGAGTCGTGGGAAGTCTGCGGCGGGAGCTATGCCGTGAGTTAGAGCTTGAGAATGAGGTGCTGTTGGTGAGCGGGGGGCACGATCAGGCCTGCGCGGCGCTTGGGAGCGGGGTCGTAGAACCGGGGCTGGCGATGGTCTCGACCGGGACCGCAGAAGTTGTGGAGGTGGCGATGGCGGCGCCCGCGTTGAACGAGAGGCTTCGGGAAGGCAACATTTCGGTCTATCGGCACGTCGTGCCGGGGCTGTATCTTGCGATGACGCTGAATCACAGCGGCGGGCTGCTCCTTCGCTGGTTCCGGGACGCCTTCTGCGCTCTGGAATGCGAGACGGCAAAATCAAGTGGTCAGGACCCTTATGACGTAATCCTATCTCAGGCGCCCGAAGGGCCGACGGGCATCCTGGTCTTGCCGCACTTCTCCGGCAGCGGGACGCCCTGGCTGGACACGTGTTCTAAGGGGGCGATTTTGGGTCTGACGTTCGCTGCTGACCGAGCGACGATTGCGAAGGCGATTTTAGAGGGTCTGACCTTTGAGCTTCGGCTTAATCTCGATCTTCTGCGAGAGGGAGGGGTGGGGATTGAGGAAATGCGCGCGGTCGGCGGCGGAGCGCGGAGCTCGCTGTGGCTGCAACTGAAGGCGGACATCTGCCACGCGCCGCTTCGTGTCCCGCTGGTCACGGATGCGGCGTGCCTGGGAGCTGCGCTGCTTGCGGGCGCTGCTGCCGGTATCTTTCCCGATCTCCATAGCGCCGTGAAGGCGACGGTCCAGGCGGGAAGATGCGTCACACCTCAAGCGAAGAGCAGTTCCGGCTACGAGCCACGGTACGAACTCTACCGGCAACTCTATCCGACGCTGATTCCCCTCCTGAGGCGATTGTGAACGGGTAGCTCCCCTGAGGACGGACGGCGTATAACCGCTCTCCGCGATGTCCTGCTCGAGGTAATTGCTCAGCCGGAGATTTCTGCGCGGATTCGGCGGCGTTTCAGTTGCTGGAGTTGCGTGTGCCGGATGCTGTCAATGAAGACCGCCAGGAAAATGATGGAACTGGTGATGAGGGGGTAGATGTAGGGATCGGCCTTGAGGATTACCAGGCCGTTCTCCACGGTTTGAATGAGGATCGCGCCGAGGACCGTGCCCGGGAAAACCTTGCCCCTTCCCCCGAAGAGGCTCGTCCCGCCGAGGACGGCTGCCGCGATGGCGGCGAACTCACGCTGGAAGCCGAACGTGGGGGAGACGGCGCCGAGCTGGGATAATAGGACAAGCCCGCCAATAGCCGCGCACAATCCGCTGACGACATACACGAGGAAGATGACCCGCATCGTGTTTATGCCAGCCTTTCTGGCGGCCTCAGAGTCATTGCCGATGGCGTAAATGTGTCGCCCGAATGCGGTGCTGCCGAGCACGGTGTGCGCAACCAGTAGAACGGCGCCGAATACCCATATCGGAAAAGGAATCCACAGGATTTTCCTGGACCCGATGTGCACCAGACCGGGGAGGTTCATGGCGCGGGTCTGGGTGATGAGGAGGCTCAAGCCGCGCCCCATAAAGAGCGTGGACAGCGTCACGATGAAAGGCAGAATCCTCAGCCGCGTGATCAAGAAAGCGTTGAGGGCGCCGTACACAAGCCCCGCGACGGTGATGGCGCCGAAGGCTAGCCCGACGGGTTGCCCCGCCAGAATCAGCTTCCCCGAGATGGCCGCGGAAAGGAACATGATGGAGCCGACCGAAAGGTCAATCCCGGCGGTCAGCAGGACGAAGGTCATTCCGATGGCGACGATGCCAGCGGAGGATGACTGGACGACGATATTCACGAGGTTCTCCGGCGCAAGAAACTTGGACCGCACAATGTCGCCGGGGGCGAGTGACCCGCTGGACAAGACGGCGAATACCGCGAGAACGACCACGAAGAGAATCAACGGCGCGTTCCTGAGCGTGAACAACAGGATTCTGCTTCTGCCGGCAGTCATCGCTCCACGTTCTCCCGAAAGGCGGCGCGAAGGATTCTCTCCTTATCGAAGTCGGCTCGCTCCACGCAGTCTTGAATTTCGCCTCGGCTCATGACCAGGATGCGGTCGCACATGCCGATCAATTCCTCGATCTCCGAAGAGATGAAAAGGATGCCAGTCCCCTGGGCGGCGAGGTCGTTGATGATTTTGTACACCTCATATTTCGCCCCGACGTCAATGCCCCGAGTCGGCTCGTCGAGGATAAAGACCTTGGGTTTTTCCAGCAGCCACTTGGCGACTACTACTTTTTGCTGGTTGCCGCCGCTGAGGGTCTTGGCGGCCTGCCGAATTGGGGCCGCGTGTTGAAGCCGCATGGAGTCGGCGACCCGGTCAATGGCGCCGAGCATCCGACGCCGCTCCAGCAGTCTCAGCGGCGCCCGACCGAACGACCGAAGCGAGACGAGCGACAGGTTATCCGCGATCGTCGCCTCCATGAGGAGGCCCTCTGCGCGGCGGTCCTCGGTCAGAAAGGCGATGCCCCTCCGAATTCGTTCTCGCGGCGAGCATCGGCGCAAGGGCACGCCGTTCAAGAGAATCTCTCCCCTTTCGTACGAGTCCAATCGGAAGAGCACGCGGGCCAGTTCGGTTCGGCCCGACCCCATGAGTCCCGATACTCCCAAAACCTCGGCTTTGTGCAGGACGAAATTGACGTTCTCGATAATTCCCGCCTGCGAGAGTCCTTTGACTTCGAGGACTATTTCGGGCGCAGGCGCCGCGGAGCGCTGTGGATAAAGCTGGTCAATGCTGCGCCCCACCATCAGGGAAATGAGTCTCGCCAGCGTAAACTCCCCTTTCGGTCCCGTGCCCACGACCTCGCCATCTCGGAGCACCACAATCTCGTCGCTGAGGCGAAGGACGTCGCTGAGGATGTGTGAGATATAAATCATGGAGATGCCGTGAGCCCGCAGCCGCTCGATGAGGGAGAACAGCCGCTCCGTTTCGCGAGAGGTAAGGGACGTGGTTGGCTCATCGAAGATGATGATTCTGGCGTCGGCGCCCAGAGCTTTCGCAATCTCGACGAGTTGGCGCTCGCCGGGGGACAGGTCCTCGACGAGGGTATCAGGGGACAGATGCAGGTCAACGGATTGGAGGAGTTCCCTCGTCTTCGCGCGGATGGCTCTTCGATCCAATAGCGGGAGACGTACGATTCGCCGCTTTGGGAACGCCGCAATAAACAGATTCTCGGCGATGCTCAGGTTTGTGAAAAGGTTCAGCTCCTGATGGATGAACGCGATGCCGTGTCTCGAGGCCTCGGCAGGGTTTTTCGGCGCATACTCGCGTCCTGCGAGCGTGATGGAGCCGGAGTCCGCGGCTATCACGCCGCCGAGGATGTTCATGAGGGTGGATTTCCCGGCGCCGTTCTCGCCGACGAGGCCGAGCACGTGGCCCTTTCGCAGGGTGATGCTGACATCGCGCAGGACGCGGACCCGGAAGAAGCTTTTCTCAATGTTTTTGCACTCCAGTATGACGTTGCTCATAAACCTTTGACGGCGTTACCGGGTTGTTAGGAGCTTGTTTCGCAAGGCGTCAATCAGGGCGGCGAAGAGGATGACGGCGCCTTTGACGATCATAATCGCGAAGTGCGACAGGTCCCTCATATTCAGGCTGTTGTCTATGATGGTGATGAACAGAACACCAAACACCGTCCAGAGAATCTTACCCTTGCCCCCAAAAAGGCTTGTCCCACCGATGACGGTCGCGCCGACGATGTCCAGAAGAATTCTCTGTCCGAGAACGGGATCGCCTGTCTCGAGCCGGGCTGTATAGAAGATCGAGGCGACGGCGCCGCACAAACCGCTGATGATGTATGTGAACGTTATGGTCATCGTCACCGGAACGCCGGAAACCGCGGCGACCTTCGGGTTATGGCCTACGGCGTACGTCCAGCGCCCGATGACGGCGCCGCTGAGCGTCACGTGCGCCATCACGGCAAGAACGACGGTTATCATCAAAGTGTATGGGATGGAAAGAAGAGAGCCTTCCTCGATGGCAAGGAACGACTCGGGAAGATTCGAGATTTTCTGGGACTGCGTGAACCAAATCGCAAAGCCGCTGAAAAACATCATCGTCGTCAACGTCACGATGAATGGGGGCATGCGAAACCGGGTGATGGCTGTCCCGTTGAGGAGTCCGACGCCTGCCCCGGTGGCAAGCATGGTCAAAATTCCGACCGGAACAGCCAGCGGGCTGCCGCCGAGGAGGCCGTTGTCGGAGCTCATGACGGTGGCGCCGAACACGCTCGAAAGGGCGATGATGGAGGTAACCGACAGGTCAATTCCGGCGGTGATGAGCACGAACGTCTGCCCGATGGCAACCACGAGAAGAGGAAGCATGTTGGAGAAGATGTTGCGGATGTTTTCCGTCGAGGCGAAGCCCGGGGTAAACGGCCACACGGCGAGGAAATAGACAATGCTCAGGTAAAGAACCAGATACTCGGAAAGCAGGATGCGCTTCAATAGACCATTCTCCCGAGGCGTCTGTACGGGCTTCGGTGCGTCGGCTATGGGACCATCGGCTTCGCCCCGGGTTTTGTTCACCGTCAACCTCATTCGAGTTTTCGGTCAGGCTGCAAGGAGTTTGGATTGTGCAGAGCGGTCGCGGCTGCGTTCTCAGCCTTTGCTTGGCTTTTTGAACATCGCCCCCCACATTCGCGTGGACGCCTCTTTCAGGTTGCCCTGATGGATGACGAATCCCTTGTCGAGAATTCGTCGCTCGACTATCTTGCCCTCTTTGAGGTCCAGGATTGCCTGGACGGAAGCGGAACATTCGAAGTACATGTCCTGAACTCCGTCGGCGTCGAGGTACTTCTCCACGAGCATCTGGTACGCGGTCGGGTCGCCATCAAAACCTCCGAGGATGACGTGCCCCTCCTCGCCGATTTTCCTGTATTTGCCAGCCGTTTTGAGGGCCGACACGATGGAGGGGAAGAGAAAATCGGAGGAGGTGAACATGAAGTTGATGCCCGGGTTTGCCTGGAGGGCATTGGTGACCCCGGCGAGCGCTTTCTCCTGGTTCCACTCCGTGGGGATGCGCGCCACGACGCGGAGTACATCGCCGTAGTCCCTTACTACGTCCTCGAATCCGTCGCGGCGCCCTATGGCGTTGATGTCGCCCAGGTCGCCAATAAGAATCATGGCTTCGTACTTCTTGCCGGAGGCCTTTGCCTGTTGAGCCATGTATTCGACCGTAGCCCTGGTGATCACGTAGTTGTCGGCGACTACGGCGACGCACCTGGCGCCGGTCTCGGCCGGTGGGCGATTGTACAGGACTATCGGGACCTTCGCCCGGTTTGCCGCCTTGATCATCGCAATGACCGTCTGCTTGTCTTTTGGAGCGATGATAATTCCGTCCACTTTTCGGGCGATGAAGTTCTTGACCTGCTCGAACTGCCGGTTCGCGTCCCCGTCCGCGATGGCTTCCGACATGGCGATGTTGCGCTTCTTGAGTTCGGCACGGATGGTTTCGATGCTCGCGACCCAGTACTCGGTCTGCAACGTATCGAAAGCCACGCCGATGGTCATTCCCCGGCGACGCCCGCAGCCAACGAGGATTCCGCCGACTGCCAGCGTCCCTCCCGCGCCGAAAGCGAGCTTGAACATTTGCCGCCTGTTGATTCTTCTCACCTCTCCTCCCTGCCTTTGGTTATCGCACCCCATTTGTTATCAACCTCCAGACTAAAAGGACCTCCCTCCGTTGCGGAAGAAGGCAACGAGAATCCTGTGTCGGATGTGTCTGAAGTGGACTGATAAGCGCTGATTATCTTACGCACCCTTTTCCCCCTGTCCAGCACTTTTTCCGGGGTGCAGAGCCCCCGGTCTTCGGAGGGACTCACCGCAGAGAACGCCGAGACCGCAGAGAATGAAGGGGATCGCAGAGGATTGGCTCTCCGGTCTCTGCGAAATCTGCCGTGAAAACGAGCGTCACGGGGGGGCTTTTCATGGACCACCAAGGCACGAAGACACAAAAATAGGTTCGCCCAACGGTCATCTCTCCTTTGTGTGTTCGTGTCTTGGTGGCGCCCGACCTGAAAGTTGCCATCAGGGGGCCGACATTTTCATGGCCTCCGGGTGAACGAAGTTCATGAGGGACTGTGGTTTCCTGTCCATGCGGGACGGGCGTCGGGGCAACCTGGCGTGTGAGTCATCTGCGAAGTTGAGGAATAGCAGGGGCTCAATCCTGCTCGTCGTTGGCGGGGGAAGCCTCCTGGGATTCGGGCTTCTTTTTCTTCTCGCCGAGGCGGAATTGGTACATGGCGAGCAGGACGAGGCTGATGAAGCCCGTCGCTATGAGAGCCACGTGGTACAAGCCGAGGCCGCACGCCATACCTACCAGCATGGAAAGGAAGATGACCACGGTATCTTTTGGGTCGCGAAGCGGCGTTCGGAACCGGATGAACGCCAGGGCCCCGCCAATGCCGAAGGCACGAGCAATGTTGTTGCCGACGATAATCCACACCAGTGCTCCCCCCACGCAGAGCAGGAGCTCGGTCTGCATCATTGATGGCCTGTATTTCTTCTGTTTCCGGGTGTAGGAGGCCCGATAGACCGTCGCCAGAACCAGACCCAGGACGCCCGCCAATGCGAGCTTTTGCACGACGATGTCCCACGTGTCCGGCGGTTTCGCCGGGACGGACCGTAGGGCGTCAACGAGAGGTTTGGTGCCGGTTCCTTGAGATGGTCCTTGGGTCGGCTGTGCCGCGGGGCCGCTCGGGTGGACTTCGGAGACCGTGCCGAGAAGGGCAAGGAAGCCGAGAATCAGGCCCGGGGTCATCACGTGATTGAAAAGAAGGGTGCGACCTCGCACTGCCGGCTCCTTCCTATGGAAGGGGGTTCAGGGGGGACTTTCATCCTCCAGGGGACTCACGCGCACGCCGGGGAAACCTTGTCCGAAGCAGCCGCCTTCCCCGGTTCCCTGGCGCAGCGGGGCTGTTCCTTGAAGAAAAGCCGCTGCATGCCCAGAGCAAATTTCGAGAAGCGAACGTTTCGCGTGGTTCCCAATTGTTCGATCAGCTCGTCGAGCCACAGCGGCGTACGCGGGCCGGAAACCTTGGTCTCCATGACGACGCAGTTATCCTTAGTGACCTGACCGGTCACAAGATTTCGCATGACGATGTCCTTGTCGAGGGTGATGCGCACATCGCTGTCTTCTGAAGGCTGGAAGGAGACTCTGTTATACTCCATGGTCAGAACCGGTTTCAGACCGTTGGAGATAATGTAGCCCTGAATGGCCGTGTAGGCGCCCACGAGGTCGGGGATTCTCTTGTTGTCCTTCACGACCTCTTTCAGAACGTCCTGACCGGAGACGAACTTATCGAGGCACTGGCGCCGGATCATAAACCTCTTTTTCTGGGAAACCGCGTGGTTTCTGATCTTCACCTCCATCCAGACTTCATCGGAGAACTTGCCGTCGTACCCGTATTCCCTGTACCGGACTTTGTACCGGATGGGCTCTCGGTTCAGCCAGGCGTAGTAGGTGTCAAAGGTCTCGTTATCCAGATACGTTGTGCGGACGATGGTGACAGGTTGGTCCTTTCGGAACATGTAAATGGGGACGAATTTCTTAACGATCTCGAGAGTGAGGTGGTATCGGCTGCTCCCTGCCAGATACTTCTTCTCGCTCCTTTCGAAGGTTGTGGACATCGCGTGCTCCTTTTCTCACGACCGGACGGGGCGACCGCTTCTGTCGCCCGCCCGTGGGGTCAGAGTACCCAAAGGACCCCCTCTCTATATTCACTCGGCGGTACTGCCAGTTCCTTCTGGATTCCAGATGATGTTGGGAATTTCTTTCTTGGAGTCTGACTTAACCGCCGTTTCGGAATACCATTTGATATGCCAATCAAGAAAGAGGACGTTCCCTCCTTGCAGGTGTCTTTTGGAGAAATCTTCGTCTTTGCCCTTGAACTTGAGCGCGTCGCCGCCGGTCTTGCCATCGAAGATGCCAACGGTGGCTGAGGGAGTGGAAATCGTCCCCATGTTGCGGAAAGGCTCCTCGGACATCTCGAGCTGGCTATTCATCTTGTACGATTCCTGCCGGACCTCCTTAGTTTTGGCCACGCCGGGGCACAACTTGACGTCGTTTATCTCCGCGTCGTCGAGCCCACGCGTTTCGAGGTATGGGTCTATAAGATAATACCAGCAGCTATCGGCCGGCACCTTGTCGTCTTGGTGGGGAAGGAGTCCGTCAAACTCGCCGGTGTACTGCTGCAATGCCAGGCCGATTTGATGCAGGTTGCTCTGGCATTTGGCTGTGCGGGCACGCTCGCGGGCAGAATGGAGCACAGGCAGAAGGATGGCTGCCAGCACTGCGATGATGCCGATGACCACAAGCAGCTCGATCAACGTGAAGCCTTTCGTTCTGAGCGACATGACCCTCCGCCGAATCAACCTTCTACCTTTCTGTTGCCGGTGCCAGCACGCCGACTCGAGCCTGCCTACCGCCTGGCCCGCTCCGCTACTCATCGGTAGTAATTCCTTCTGGATTCCAGATGATGTTGGGAATTTCTTTCTTGGAATCTGACTTAACCGCCGTTTCGGAATACCATTTGATATGCCAGTCGAGAAACAGGATGTTTCCGCCTTTCTGGTGTCGTTGTGCGAAATCCTCATCCTTGCCCTTGAATTTCAGCCTCTGTCCGCCCGTCCTGCCGTCGAAGATACACACGGTCGAGGAGGCGCGCTGGATGGTCCCTATGTTCCGGAACGGCTCCTCGCTCGTCTCGAGCTGGCTGTTCATTCGATACGATTCTTCCCGGGTCTCCTTGGTTCTCGCGACGCCGGGGCACTGCTTGACCTCGTTTATCTCCGCGTCCTCAAGCCCCCGCGTCTCCATGTAAGGGTCTATGAGAAAATACCAGCAACTACTGTCCGGGGACTTGTCGTCTTCGTGGGGGAGCAAACCCTCGAAGTCGGTCGTGTACTGCTGAAGCGCCAGGGCAATGTTGTGGAGGTTGTTCTGGCACTTGGCGGTTCGGGCGCGCTCGCGGGCAGCCTGGAGCGCGGGCAAAAGTATGGCCGCCAGCACACCGATGATCCCGATAACCACAAGCAGCTCGATCAGCGTGAACCCTTTCCTTCCGGGCGATAATGACTTCATTGGACCTCGCCCCCTTTCTGACTTCTGTCAACCACGTTCTTTGGGACCAAGAACAACATCCCAAGAAACGCCTACTCCGGCATGGCGGCCTCGACTTCCCACCCTCGCCATGCAGCCTCTCCTCTTGTCGGGCAAGCCGAAAAGGCCTTCGCTCGAGGGGAGACCCTGCCAGCAGTGCATTTCTTGGGACCGACTTGGGCCTGACCCGCCGTCGTTCCCGTGAGCCGCGCGCCTATTAGAAAATGGATAAGTGCGTGCTGAACTGCTCAGGCGCGACTCCACGGCGACGGACGGATGGCCCCTGCGTCAAACGTCTTCTTAAGGCTCTACTAACCTCTGCCTAATATAATAGCATCAGCCAACCCACATTCAAGGGCTTTTTTGCAGAGAAAAAGGCGGGCGGAACGAGGGGCAGCAAGATTTGTACCACCGGGGCCGACCGGCGGAATATCCCCCCCACAGGCTCGTTTTCGTAACTCGCTTCGCTCTGGGCCGTTGCGCTGAAGCTTGGAGCCTCATGCGGCCCTCCTCCCTTCCTCCATTCTGTTGCCATTCAGGAAATTTACGACCCCAATCTCTTCATCCTGGCGCCGGGGAAATAGTACTGAAGGATTCCCCTGGATGATTCCCCTCGCTCCGCAAGCGCCTTTGCGCCCCTTTGACACATCCCGACTCCATGTCCCCAGCCTCGTCCGCTGAAGACAATGTAGCCGTCCTTGACCTGGAAATCGAAGAAACCGCTCCTGATGAGGTTCTGTCCCAGGGTGAGCCGAAAGCGATTTATGCGGATGACCTTATCGCCGTCGTCCGACAGGACCTTTAGGGCGGTGATTCTTCTGCCGGAGGCGCTTCGGCTCTGGACGGCGATGGAGCGGACGGAACTCATGCCCGCGGCTCGGAGTTTTTGGCGGAAGTTCCCAAGGGTCATGCGAGCCTCCCAGCGGTAGTCAGGCGCATCCCGGCAGAAAGGGCATTCGACCGTAGGGGGAAATGGGTCGTTGCTTTCCCAGACGTTCGACGCATACTCGGTGAACCCGCCGCATGACGTGCAGAAGAAGGGAAGAAAAAGCCTCCCTTTGTAGAACAGGACGATATTCCGGGTGGCGTCAACCGCTCTGTCGGTTCGGGCGTCGCGCTTGTCGGGGTCGTAAATCTGCGTGGAGGACGTGATGTCGAAGTCTTTCTGGTTGTTGCGGAAAGCGTGAAACAAGGCGAACGACCTCGAAACGACCGCCTGAGCTTTCAGGGCTTCAGCGGGCCACGTCGGGAGCATTTCCGAAGGGACTACGGCTTTCAAGTACGTGCTGAGGTCAACGAGATTGACCACGAGAAACCCATCCGGGCGGTGCAGAATCTTGAAGGTCCCGGGGTAGGCTTTGGCGTTGACGAAGATTTTGCCGGAACTGCTCGTGGCGAGGAGTGTTCGGACGCGATAGGGTTTCCCCGCGACGGTGACGCTCTGGGCGGACGATGTCAGAACTGCCGGACCGCCCCGTCTTGATGAGTAGAGAACCTTGCCGGATGCCGCGTCTTTGATGGTCAGGGTGCTGTGAGAGGAGAGACGCAGGGAGTCTGCTCCCTGAAGGACCGCGACACGGATGATGTGGCCCGAAAGCGGCTCTTGGGGTGGAACGCACCCCCATGCCAGCAGCAGGATTATGCCAATAACAACAAGCGACCTCGCCTTCATAGGCGTTCTCTCACCGCAGAGCACGCAGAGACCGCAGAGGGAGAGTTTATTGACCCGCGCCTCCGGTGTTCTTTCTCCCTGCGTTCTCTGCGGTTAACTCCTCGCTCCTTGCTTGGTTGCGACGATTTTTGCCCGCGTATCTCTCATATTCGCTGAAAATGCATCCGCAATAGGATTGGCGGTAAAGGTCGTACTCTCTCGACAGCTCGCAGCCCTCTTGGTAGCCCTGTCTGAAATCCTCGTAGTACAGGGGGACGCCCACCTCCCTGCTGACCTGCTCGGCGACGGATTTGATGAGCTCGTGCTTCTGGTGAGGGCTGACGAGCAGCGTCGAGGTGAAGGCATCAAATGAGCCCTTTTTTGCGACCGCTGCCGTTCGAGAGAGCCGCATGTAGTAGCAGAAACGGCATCGCTCGTCCTCCCGATAGACCACTTGCCTCAGGAAGCCCCGCAGGTCGTATTCGTCGTGGTAAATGACCTTCAAGCCGGTTTGTTCGGCAAATTTCTTCACGGCTTCAAGCCGCTTGATGAATTCCGTGTAGGGATGGAGGTTCGGGTTGTAGAAAAAACCCGTGATTTCGTGTTCCTCGTCGAGAAGGCGCCTCGTTGGGAACGTCGCGCAAGGTCCACAGCAGATGTGCAGCAGGATTCTCATGACGGGCAAATCTCATGTCGCAGCAGGAGACCTCGCGGGCTTCTTTCGGGCCCCCCGAGGGATTGCCGGTCGCATGGGCCGGCGCCCTTCTAAAACAGTTCTCTTTGTTCGGTTACGGCTTTCACGCCGAGATGCTCGTAGGCGAGGCTTGTGGCGACTCTCCCTCTTCGAGTTCTCTTCAAAAATCCTTTCTGTATCAAATACGGCTCGTAAACTTCTTCGATGGTGTCCGGTTCCTCGCCTACTGCGACTGCGATGGTATTGATGCCGACGGGTCCCCCGGAGAACTTGTGGACGATTGTCTCGATGATTCGCTTGTCCATGTCATCGAGTCCCTCCTTGTCAATGCCGAGCATCTTCAGGGCGTGGTCGGCGACTTCCGCGGTGATGACGTTGTTTGCCTCGATCTGGGCGTAGTCTCTGATTCTTTTGAGGAGTGTGTTGCCGATGCGGGGCGTGCCGCGGGACCTTTGCGCGATTTCTATAGCGCCGGAGTCGTGCAGTTCGACGTTGAGTATTCGGGCTGATCGCTGCACGATTCCCCTCAGCTCTTCGGGGGAGTAGTAATCGAGGCGCATGGTCATGCCGAAGCGAGACCGCAGCGGGGCGGTCAACAGGCCGACGCGGGTTGTGGCGCCCACGAGCGTGAACTTTTTCAGGTTGAGGCGAATTGAGCGCGCGCTCGGGCCAGAATCTATGACAATGTCAAGTTTGAAATCTTCCATCGCCGGATAGAGGTATTCCTCGACGACGCGGCTGAGCCTGTGAATTTCGTCCACGAAGAGGATGTCGCCGAGCTGCAAGTTGGTGAGGAGTCCGGCGAGGTCGCCCGGTCTTTCGATGACGGGGCCGGAAGTGGCTGTGACGTTAACGCCCATTTCGCGGGCGATGATGTAGGCGAGAGTGGTCTTTCCGAGTCCGGGGGGACCGGAGAGGAGGGTATGGTCGAGACACTCACCTCTTTTCTGTGCCGCCTGGATGAAAATCTGGAATCTTTCTTTGACTTTCTTTGCGCCCCCGAAATCGTCCCAGGACTGGGGTCTGAGAGATACGTCGAGCTGAACGTCCCTTCGCTTGAGAGTTGAAGTGACGAACCTTTCAGACATACTTCAGAGCCCTCTTGACAAGTTCCTCCACGGTTAATTTCTCTTCGGTTTCTTGCACCGCCTTTTTTAGCGCCTTCTGTGCGGCTGCCTGGGTATATCCGAGCTTGATGAGGGCGAGGACGGCGTCATAGAGGCGCTTCTGCTCTTCGGTTGGCTCGAGTTCTTTGGAGAGAGCCTGGTATGCCGGGGCAAGACCGATTCTTTCCTTCAGCTCGACGATAAGACGGGAGGCGGTCTTCTTGCCGACGCCGGGGACGGTCTTGAGCATCTTCTCGTCTCCGCGGGCGATGGCGGCTTTGAAGTCCTCGACTGGCATGCCGCTGAGCATTCCGATGGCTGTCTTCGGTCCGATGCCGGGGATTCCGATGAGCATTCTGAAGAATTCCCGCTCTTCTTCGGTCATGAATCCGAACAGGACCATGGTGTCGTCCTTGTGGTGGAGATGCGTGAGAATTTCGATGTCGGCCCCTTCTCTGGGGAGCTTGGTGTGTGTAGCGAGAGAAATGAGAACTTCGTACCCCACACCGCCTACATCCACGACGATGCTCGTCAGCCCGGCATTAACAAGTTTTCCTCGAATTCGGGTAATCATCAGCTGTCACTCTTGCTTTGTGGCGAACGAGGCAACTGCGCGAGGCGCACGAACAGGCAAATCGTTGACCCAATTGCCCGCCCCGGCAGACTCCTCCGCACGCTTCCTCCCGTGCGGGCGAAGAAGCGCCGATTCACCGCCACCAGCGACACGAAACAATTAGACTTTCCGTCGGGAAAAGTCAAACCTTTTTTGGGGGCCAACAGGGCGAGGGCAAGAATGCAAAGTCTCACGTGCTTGCCCCTTTGGGGATAATGCGGTAGCATTGGAACGCCGGAGAGAAACGGAGAGGAACCCGTTTCTGCGCATACGGTGAAAGGTAAATGGTTTCAATGAGCAGCGTTCCCGCAGCCGTGCAAACAGCAAAAATCTGGATCAAGGCCATGCGCCTGCCGTTCCTCACGGCGACGTTCGTGCCCGTCGTCGTAGGGACGGCGATCGCCTGGCGCCAAACCGGTTCGTTGAATCTCCTGTACTTCGCCCTGACTCTGGCGACGGTGGCTTTGGCGCATGTCGGGACGAATTTGACGAATGATTATTACGACCACCTGAGTGGAAACGACCAGGCGAATCTCAAGTTTTCTTCGTTCAGCGGCGGCAGCCGGGTCATTCAGGACGGGCAGATTGCCGCGAAGCATATCCTTTACGCGGCGCTGCTGTGTTTCTCTGGGGCGATGGCCCTCGGGACATATCTTCTCGCAGTGACGGGAAAACCAGCGATCGTCTTGTTTGGCTTAGCTGGGGTCCTCTGCGGTTTCTTTTACACGGCTTCGCCCGTGAGGATCGGATACCGAGCCCTCGGGGAACTGGCGGTCGGATTCGGGTTCGGCCCGCTGACGGTGATCGGATCGTACTGGATTCAGACCTCTTCGTTCGGTTTAGTCCCCGTGATGGCATCGGTTCCGGTTGGCATTCTTATCATGCTCGTCTTGCTCATCAACGAGTTCCCCGACCGCGAGGCGGATGAAGCGGTTGGAAAGCGGACGCTGGTCGTATTGCTCGGGAAAGAAAAAGCACTCGGGTTGTACCATTCCCTACTTGTCGCGACGTACGTCTTCATAGTGGGGATGGTGCTGGGGCGAGTCTTTCCGGTGCTCTGTCTTGCGGCGCTGGGAACGCTCCCCATTGCGCACAGAGCTATCACCGTTTCAAAACGGTCGTATTCCACTTACCCCGCGCTTCTCCCGGCGAATGCGGCGACGATTTCGCTGCACCTCCTGGTGGGCGTCTCATTAGCGGCTGCCTTCTTCTTGACGAGGTTACTGGGGATTCCGACTTGACAGTCCGCTCGCCGGGTGCGGGGCGCCCCTTATCTCCCGCCGCTTTCTCGGGGTCGTGGAAAATCGCTAATCCGCCCTCAGCTTCACAGTGAATGTCGCGCCCTGTCCGGGCTGGCTTTTTGCCTCGATTGTGCCGCCGTGCTCCTCGACGACCCGCTGCGCGATAGCCAGCCCAAGCCCGAACTTCTCGCTGGAGCTTGTGAAGAACGGCTCGAACACCTTTTTGAGATTCTCTTGCGGGATGCCGCACCCGTTGTCCGAAACGGCAATCTCCACCTTTCCCGCGGGACGTTCGGCAGTGTCGCGACAGACCCGGGCGGAGACGGTGATGGTTCCTTTCTGCTCGACGGCCTCTATGCTGTTGAAGAGCAGTTCCTTCAGGCCCCGCTTGACCTGTTCTCGGTCTATTCGGGCGATCAGTGGCTGGCGAGGCAGCTCCCGACGGACCACGATTGCCTTCTCGGCGAGCTGGGGACCGACTTCCGCGAGTGCCTGTTCGACCACCTCGCGCACGTCCGTTTCCTCCAGAACCGGCTTGATTGGCCGGGCGAAGTTGACCAGCTCTTCCATGAGGTAGTTCATTTTGCCCACCGCCTGCGTCGCCGTGCGAGAGAAAACCTCCCGGAACTCCGGGTCCTCGTATTTCTCCGGCAGGAGCTGCGCGAAAGTCGTGATGGCGGAGAGGGGATTCTTAATCTCGTGGGCCATTTCGACCGCGACCCGCGAGAGAGTGCTGAGCTTGTCGGCGGCATTGCGGCTTTCGTCCGTCTCCCGGGCGCCGGTTACATCCCTGACGATTTCCAGGACCGACGTGCTCCCGTCGGCATAGAGCATCGGGATGCCCGTTATCTCCCAGAGTCTCCCTTCGCGAGAATGCGTGGTGCGATAGACGCTTCTCCGGTTCTCGATAATTTCCTCAATCAGGCAGTCCGGCCAGAGATGCTGCGAGCCTTTCAGCGCCTCGAAGCACTTCATCCCTTTCACGTTTCCGAACAGAGCGCGGCCCGCGTTGTTCACGAACTGGATGACGTGCCCCGCACCCTCGATAAGCACCGCCTCGGAAAGAGTGTTCAGGACCCTCTCGAGATTCTCCTTCGAGCACTTCAGCGCCTCTTCCGCCTGCTTTCTGTACGAGACGTCGCGCGCGATGAGCAGGAGCGCGACCGTCTTCGACTCCTCTTTGAGTCCCTTCAACTTCACGTCAACCCACAGGCTGCCCCCGTCCTTTCTCAGCAGCTTGTACTCGGCTGGCGGAGGCTCGGCGCCCTTCACGACCGCCTCCACGTGCCTGCTCAGGCGGTCGAACGCCTCCTGCGGGAAGAGGCGGAAAAGCCGCAGCTTCGGAACCTCCTCCTCGTCGTAGCCCGTCGCGCGCAGCGCTGCGCTATTCGCCGACAGGACCGCCCCGGAGAGGTCCGCCACCAGCATCGGCTCCGAGCACTCTTGAAACAGCTCCCGATAGCGCCGCTCCGAGCTTTTCAGGCTCTTCACTTGATCAAGGAGCTGCTCGTTCCGTTTCTGCAACTGCTCCTGCAATTCCTGTTGTTCCATGGGAGTTCCCTACCCCGTCTCCGCCGCTTTCTTCCTTCGCGAGCGTTCTTTGTACCTCCTGCTGGGCCGCAACTTCCGCCAAAGCGGGACAATCACCGAAACCGCCCCCCTGCCAACCACGACGATTCAATCCCAACCTACGCCAAAAGTCAAGCGAACAATTCCCCCCGCCGTAGCCCCTCAATCTCGGGAGCGACTCACCGCAGAGAACGCAGAGGGCGCAGAGGATGCCTCTCTGTGGCATCCCCCGCCCCGGCGGGGCGGCGGGACCCGTGAAACACCCCTGCGGCGGCGGGGCAGATGGCCCATGGGACGCTCTTCTCACGGGCTGTACTATCTCTGCGGTCTCCGCGTGCTCTGGGGTTCCATCCCCGTGCGAAAGATGCTGGGATTGCCGATGAGCTTCCCTACTCATAACTGAGGAGATGCCGCGCCTCACAGAAATGGCTTGATTTCTCGGCGCGGCGTGTGCATTGTACATATCAGCAACAGGCAGCGGAACGGGCGAGTCTGAGGTCCGAGATGATGAATACAGGGGGATGCGGATTTCCACAACTGACAGTCTCCCACGCAGCGATTGGCAATCTCCCCCTGCGCGAGCCCACCCAGATAGCCCGGCGGCGGACGACCATGTTCTTGGGGCTGACTCTCCTACCCGCTTTTCTCTTCTGCGGACTTCCCGGGCGCACGATTGCCGCCACGACGTGGCACGTGGATGCCTCTGTCCCCCAATCGGGTGATGGCGCCTCGTGGGAATCCGCCTTCTGGCGAATACAAGAGGGAATTGACGCGGCGTCACCTGGCGACACGGTGATTGTTGCGCCCGGGACCTACTCCGAGACGATTCGGTTCAGAGGCAAAGACATCACGGTGACAAGTGCGGATCCGCTCGACTCGGCGGTCGTGCAAAAGACCGTCATTGACGGTGGTCAAGCCGGCGCCGTGGTCAACTTCTCTGGCATGGAAAACGAAGCCTCCGTGCTGTGCGGCTTCACGGTCCGCAACGGGAGCGGCGACGACGGCGGGGGCATCTCCGGGGGCATGTTGGGCGCTCAAACCCGCGCGACGATCCGAAACAACGTGATTTTCCCGAACACGGCGCTTCGCGGCGGCGGCTTGGCCTATTGCGACGGCATGATACGGGACAATAGCATCTGCGCGAATTCGGCGCAGTTCGGCGGGGGACTGTTCCGCTGCAATGGGGCGATCGAAGGGAACGTCATCCTGGGAAATTCGGCCCCGGCCGCGTCGGGCGCCGGCGGTGGGCTGGCCTTCTGCGGTGGCATTATTGAGGGCAACACTATCAAAGATAACTCCGCGCAGGAAGGCGGCGGGCTGTATCGTTGCGACGGGACCATTTTGAACAACAGGATCAATGCCAACCGGGCAGGCGGTTTTGGCGGCGCGCTGGCCCTATGCCACGGAGTCATCGAGAACAACACAATCTACGGGAACTCAGCCGGGGAAGGCGGCGAGGGCCTTTACGCCTCTGGAGAAACCATCCGGAACTGCATAATCTGGCGGAACGGACGCGGAAGCCAAATCCTGAATTGCAGCGTCCCGCGATATTCCTGCATTGAGGGCTGGAGCGCTGTGGGGGAGGGAAACATTGCCCACTACCCGTATTTTGTAAATCCGGGGAGCGGCGACTTTCATCTCAAGAGCTGGTCTCCCTGCATAGACTCAGGCGACCCCAGCTCTCCTTACTCCGATGAGCCCGAGCCGAACGGAGGGCGGATCAATATGGGGGTGTATGGCAACACACCCGAAGCGACTCCTGCGTCGCCCGATGCCGATCTCGATGGGCTTCCAGACGATTGGGAGTTGCAATTCTTCGGAGAACTGGCTCAGGGCGCCGCAGGTGACCCGGACGGCGATTTCATTTCAAACATCGGCGAGTACCGCCGCGGCTCGAGTCCGGCGGAACGTGGGACATGCCACGTGGACAGCTCGGCGCCTGCCTCTGGGGACGGGGCATTGTGGGAGACGGCTTTCAAGACGATTCAGGAAGGGATTGATGCCGCGTCGGATAGAGCGGTCGTGGCCGTCGCGGAGGGCATCTACAAGGAGAACGTTCATTTTCGCGGGACCAACATTATTCTCACGAGCACAGACCCCCTCGATGGTGAGGTCGTCGCTAACACCATCATTGACGGGAATAGCGCTGGGTCCGTCGTGACCTTCGAGGGGACCGAAGACCAGACTTGTGTGCTGTCCGGGTTCACCATCCGCAACGGGATGGCGCCCATGGGCGGCGCGATTTTGGGCGGGACGTGGATGAAAATGACCGGCGCGACGATCGAGAACAACGTCATTACCGGAAACCGTGCCGACGGGGAGACCTATGGGCACGGGGGTGGGCTCGCCTTTTGCTCGGGCACTATCCGAAACAACGCGATCTCACAGAACTTCGCCGCCCAGGACGGTGGCGGGCTGTACTATTGCCAGGGGGTGATCCGCGACAATGTGATCTCAGGGAACAGGGCTTTGTACGGTGGCGGCCTGCACGATTGCGACAGGATCATCATGAACAATGTCATCTCCGCCAATACGGCCAGAGATGGAGGCGGCCTGGCCTATTCCGGGGGCCTTATCCATAATAACGTCGTTGTGGGAAACCGCGCCGACAGAAACGGGGGCGGGTTCTGCTTTTGCGGAGGCGCCATCCGGAACAATGCTATCGCCGGGAACGCGGCTGACCGGGGGGGCAGTTTGTACGGCTGCAACGCCACATTGAAGAACAACACCCTCCTGGGCAACACCGGCGTCCTATATGCATGTCGTGGAACTGTCGAGAACTGCACGATTTGCGGGAACGCCGATGGAATTTCCGGGGATAGCTATGTCACGGCCAGGAACTGCATCATTTGGGGGAATCGGCCGGATAATTGGCCGGGGTTCAGCCGGCCCACTTATTCCTGCGTAGAGGGCTGGCAGGGGTACGATGAAGGCAACATCGCGAAGGATCCGCGGTTCGTTGACGCAGACGGCCCCGACGATGACCCTATGACCTATGAGGACAACGATTATCGGCTGCGGCCGGATTCGCCCTGCATTGATGCGGGGTTCAATGATCCGGAGTCGCCGGAGACGGACATCGCAGGCATGCACAGAATCATGTTCGGCGGAAAGAGCCTCACCGTTGACATGGGCGCCTATGAGTTCTACATCAACGCCCTGACCCCCGGCCCCGAACCCCACCAGACCACCTTCACCTGGAGCTCCCTCGCCGACAAGTCCCATTCCATCTTCTACTCTGACGACCTTCTCAATTGGCACACTGCCATTGCCGCCTTCCCCTCCTCCGGCAACCAGACCACTTTCTGGATAGACGACGGCTCGCTCACCGGCCTGCCTCCATCGCTTGTCCCCCGCCGCTTCTATCGCATTCTCGAGAATCCGTAGCAGGTTTCGTGGAGAGGCTGGGCCCGAGAGGCGACGGCCGGCTGATTGAGTTTCGCGGAGAAACGCGACACGACTGCAAGACGACGAGGTCAGACTGCATTTCGTGCTTGAGCACAAAGAATCCAGCCACAGCAAAATGTCTTGTCTCACGCCGGGGCGGGGCTTGCGCCCATCTGTAACACCGTCCATGTTCGCAACAGCCGCTTGTATCGCTGATTACAGGTTGGCGAGACGTGTTTTCGCTTCCATGCTCGACCAGCATTTCGAAACCCTCTTTCCCGTGCCGCGGGCTCTTTGAACAGCGTCCTCTCCTCGTCCTGCTTGAAGTCCCACGTCTTCGACAGAAACGCCATCTTCGTCGAGATTAAAGGCGTTTCTCCTGTTTCCGCGATTGTGCAAAGATTGTATCTGGTTTTCCGTTTGAGCGGGACTGAATAGCTGTACAAATAAAGCGGGGCGCGGGGAAGCGCGCGGTTCCCCTTGGGCGCAAGCGGGGGAACCACGGGCATGGTACCAGGTTGGGAACGAGCATTGAAGGACACTGAGGGCGATTCAGAAAAGCGTTGACAATTGCTCTTCACGCGCGCGAGTATTGCAGCAAGAGCCATGGGGGGTGCCTACGCGATTGAGCGAGGGCAAGAGCCCACCCGGCCGTGACCGACCCAGCGAGGAGGGTCAATATGTTCAT
>CAZFAP010000017.1:0-42500 GCA_964516325.1 uncultured Verrucomicrobiota bacterium | reverse complement strand
GTAGTCGCTCAGTTGCGGTGGGCGGGCACGAGACTGGCTACCGCAGTCAGAGAGAGCAACCGCAGATGGACGCAGATAAGACGCAAAGGAGGGTCTTGTCCCGCCCTTGGCGCCCGGCGGCTTCATGAGGTCTCCTCTGGGGACGGATGGGTCGCAGTTGGCGTCATCATTGCCTTGCATCCCGGAGGAGAAGTTTGCTATTCTTGTGCCGCTCTCAGAAGCGCGGGCGACTGTGCTCAAACAAAGCCGAAGGGTGGAGTGGTCCGCGGGTATGTCTTTCTGTTTTCCATTTTATCCTCCTGAGCCGTCGCACGTCCGCGGACCCCTCCCGACTGTCCCGTTCACAAAAGGTCTCGTCTTCGATGAAATGCCCGAGGTGTCAAAGCACCGACATCCGAGCCTCCCATCGCCGAAACCTGTTTGAACGGCTGCTTTCGTTGATCATCCTGCGCCCCTTCCGATGCACGGAATGCGACAAGCGGTTCTGGAGGTTCCGGCTGCGAAGATGGGTCGGTCTCGCCAAGCCGGTGAAGCAAGGAAGGGACGATACAACGCGACCGGGCAGCCGCAACAAGTGACGTGGAGGCACAGGCGATGAAGAAAGGATACCTGCGGGGCTGGGGACTATTCTTTACCGCAATCGGTCTTATACCTCTGGCGGTGTGCGGCCCATGGTGTGTGTCCCCACGCCAGAAAGCACGATGGAAATCTCCTCACGAGCCGACCTCGTTAACCAGACCGTGCGGCTCGTTGCCGCAGAAGCCCGCCAGTCATCGTCGGGACTTCTGCGGCAAAAGCCCTGCCCTTCCGAAAGCATCCCCGTGAGAGGTGCAAATCAACGGGATGGCCGCGCCCGGCCGCGCTCCCGTTGAGAAGCCACACACCTAACTATGCCCATCCTGCCACGGCTTTCTCCTTCTTTGACCCCATAACGGCCCTCCAGAGGGTTGGGTACATGAAGAAACCCTGCCCCGAACAGAGATTGTTACAACTTACGGACGACGAGGAGCAGGTGAAGACCGCCCAATGGAACCGCAGTCGCTCATGAACTTCGTTCACCCGAAGACCATGAAAACCTTGGCGGCGCCCAGAATATCCTTTTTTGGACGGGATAACAGGATTGACCGGATTATGCCGTCTGTCCTGTGTGGCGCCGAGGGCGCCATTATCCTGTCCACCTCCTCTGCGTGCTTGGCGGCTTTGCGAGAGACCTCCCCCACCGAAGGCGGGACGGGGCAGAAATGTACGCTCTGCGCCCTTTGCGCTCCCTGCGGTGAGTCCCTCCTGAGACTGAGGCGTTACAATTTTTGGCTCTTGGCGCTTCAACGGGGAGCCCAAATGTGGTAGATTTGAACAAATTCCCTTGTTCTTTTGTCACAAACGGGCCCTTTTCGTTTTTGTTGCGAACGGGCCAGAAGCTGCAGAAGCGATGGTTTGAAACTCGATCGGAGGAAGAACTTGCATGGCACGAAAAGACGTTGTGATTCAGATGCGATGGCACTCGCGTGGAGGGCAGGGGGCGAAAACCGCCGCTGACTTCTTCACGCAGGTCGCCATATCGGAAGGGAAGTACAGTCAGGCTTTCCCGGAGTACGGTCCGGAACGCTCCGGCGCCCCGATGAGGAGCTACACTCGCGTTAGCTCTCAGCCAATCAAGCTGCACTCGGCGGTCTATACCCCCGACGCGGTAATCATCGTTGACCCGACGCTGATAGGGGCGGTGGACGTGTTTGAAGGGCTATCGGATGACGGGATCATCCTTATTAACACCTCGCTCAGTCCCGACGAGGCAAGAAAGCAGTACAACATCCGCGGATACAGGGTCTGCACGATAGACGGCACGGGAATCGCGCTTGCCGAGCTTAAGCGCAACATCCCGAACATGCCGATGGTTGGCGCCCTGGTCAAAATCACCGGGCTGGTCAAACTTGAGAATGTGGTGGAAGGACTGAAGAAAACGTTCTCCGGGAAGTTTGGGAAAGAAGTCGTGGAGAAGAATCTGAGGACGATAAACCGAGCATACGAGGAGGTCAAGAGCGAAAATGCCTGAGAAAGGTTGGAGAGAGTTGCCCATAGGAGGGAGAATCCTCCAGGGCGGCAATTCCGTAGAATACGAGACCGGGTCGTGGCGGACGTTCCGGCCCGTCGTGGACAAGACGAAATGCATCAACTGCATGAGGTGCTGGCTGATCTGTCCTGACTCCAGCATCTATGCGGAAAATGAGGAGATGACAGGGTACGACTACATGCACTGCAAGGGATGCGGCCTCTGCGCCGAAATCTGCCCGGTGGACGCCATCGAGATGATCCTCGAATCGGACAAGGACAAAGTCAAGGCGGATGAACGCGGAGTCAAAGCCGTCGAGGAAGCCAATCAAGAGAAATAGAACCGCAGATTAACGCGGATAAACGCGGATCATCTGCGTCCATCCGCGGTTTCGAGATTCAGGAGGAAATATGAGCAAGGTTTTGCCACTTACGGGAAATGAAGCGGGCGCGGAAGCCATGCGACAGATCGCTCCGGATGTGGTGGCGGCATATCCGATCACGCCGCAGACGGAGCTTATGCACAAGTTCGCCGATTACGTCGCCAACGGGAAAGTCCCGACGGAGCTTATCCTGGTCGAGTCGGAGCACAGCGCGATGAGCGCGTGCGTCGGCGCCTCGGCGGCGGGAGCGAGAGTAATGACCGCGACGTCCTCCCAGGGAATGGCGCTGATGTGGGAGATTCTGTATATTGCCGCTGCGATGCGGCTGCCGATTGTCATGCCGTTGGTCAACCGGGCCCTCAGCGCACCGATCAACATTCACTGCGACCATTCCGACTCCATGGGCGCCCGCGACACCGGCTGGATTCAACTGTATTGCGAGAACTGCCAGGAGGTTTACGACAACGTACTCCAGGCGGTGAAGATCGCCGAGAATAGCAACGTGCTCCTGCCGTTGATGGTCTGCTACGACGGGTTCATCCTCAGCCATACTGTCGAGCGGGTCGAGATTCTCGAGGACCACGAGGTCAAGGGATTCATCGGGGAATATGTTCCTCAGCACCCGCTTCTCGACGTGGAGCACCCGGTCACTTACGGACCTCTTGACCTGCAGGATTATTACTTCGAGCACAAAAGGCAGGAAGCGGAAGCGATGAGGAATTGCATGCCGGTCATCCTCAAGGTCGCGGAGGAATACGAACTGCTCTCCGGGCGGAAGTACGGGCTTTTCGACGAGTATTTCACGGGGGACGCCGAGCACATCATGGTCTGCCTCGGCTCGGCTTCCGGGACGGCAAAGGCCGCCGTGGACGAATTGCGTGCGGCAGGCGAAAAGGTTGGGCTGCTGAAGTTGCGAGTGTTCCGGCCGTTCCCTGCGGAGGAGCTTATCGGGGCGCTCGCCCGCGCCAGGGGAATCGCCGTCATGGACAGAGCCGATGGCGTGAATTCCATCGGGGGACCCGTCTTCTCGGAAATCCGGGCGGCTCTTTACGGTCAGTCGTCCGCGAAGATAAGCAATTATATCTACGGTCTCGGCGGAAGAGACATTCATATCGAGATGATGAAGTCGGTCTTCCGAGACCTGAAGGACGAGAAATACGCCGAGCAGGCTTTCTACATCGGTGTCCGCGAGTAAGCTCAGGAAAAACAGATGAGAACTGAACCGCAGAGAACGCAGAGGGCGCAGAGCCGACTTTCTGAGGGACACGCCGTCGTGTTCTGCGCGTACTCCACGGTCTCGGCGGTGAACATAGGAGGAGGACAATAGACAATGGCAATTTCGTTGAAGAAGCTCTCACATAAAGAAAGCTCGGTGGCGCCGGGACACCGCTGCTGCGCGGCATGTGGAAGCATCATCGCCATCAAGGAAGTGCTGCTGGCGGTGGACGAGCCGGTCGTCATATCCTTCGCCACGGGCTGCCTTGAAGTGGCGACGACGATCTTCCCCTATTCGGCATGGCGAGTTCCGTACATCCACTGCGCGTTCGAGAACTCGGCTGCTGTCATGAGCGGAGTTGAGGCGGCCTATCAATCCCTCAAGAAGCAGGGAAGGCTTCCTGCTCCGGCAGAGGACAAAGAAATTAAATTCATTGCCTTCGGGGGCGACGGCGGCACGTACGACATCGGCTTGCAGGCTCTTTCCGGGGCGATGGAACGCGGGCACGATATGCTGTACGTCTGCTACGACAACCAGGCGTATATGAACACCGGCATCCAGAGGTCCGGCTCCACGCCGAAAGGCGCCGCGACTTCCACCTCTCCTGCGGGCGAGGTCATCCCCGGCAAGACCCAGTTCCGCAAGGACCTCACGAAAATCATGGCGGCTCACAGCATCCCGTATGTCGCCCAGACGACGCCTGACCGCTGGAACGACCTCATGGGAAAAGTTCAGAAGGCGATGGAGATCAGGGGGCCGAAGTTCATCAACATCCTCTCGTCGTGCTTTCGGGGATGGCGGTGCGCTCCCGAAGCGTCGCTGGACGTGACTAAGCTTGCCGTCGAGACACGCTTCTGGCCTCTCTACGAGGTCGAGAACGGCAAGTGGAAACTCAACTACAAGCCAAAGAAGCATGTCCCGATTGAAGAATGGTTGAAGATTCAGCGGCGATTCCAGCACCTTCTCACGCCGCAGAATAAGCCGCTTGTCGAGCAGATTCAAAAGGACATAGACGACCGCTGGAACGAGCTTCTGTTCCTGTGCGGCGAGACCGAAGGGGCGAAGGCCAGCGAGTAACGTCGGTGTGGACATCCCAGCGCCTGTGCACCGCAGAGAACGCCGAGGACGCAGAGGGAGAACTGCTTCCCGTAGGAGAAGCGAAGCTTTGCGGGAGAGTTGATGACCTCAGGCGCGGGCAATGAGTCCGACAAAGCATGGGCCTGACGGCTTTCGTCGGTTGCACTGCTCTTCTACTCCATGCGTCGGTGTCGGCAACCAGGGGCGCGCGATTCGTTCGCGGAGCTTTTAGCCGGAGCCCGCTTGAGGTAAGACACGTCTGCGCGGTCTCGGTGTGCTCTGCCCCGAAAATCGCGGCCACGCGGCGGCGGCCCCCGCCCTTGGCGCGCGAGAGATCTCTCGCAAAGCCACCAACCACGCAGAGGACGTGGACAGGATAATGGCGCCCTTGGCGCCACACACGATGGCGGATTAACCGCGGATGCACGCAGATATACACTTTTCAATCCATCTGAGTTCATCCGCGTCCATCTGCGGTTCCTCATCATCCCGTCAACCCTGTCATCCTGTCAGAACTCTTCTTCTCTGCGGTCTGTGCGCTCTCCGCGGTGAAACGCTTCGCGTCTTTGCGTCTTGGCGAGAGAACAGGAAATCCGACTTCTGCCATGAGAATGAGCGCTATGCAGCCGGGCTTTTCAGGGTCTTTCGGGGAGCGAAGATCGTGAAAGACTGCGGTTAAGGCTTAGCCCGCCGTTCGAACCTCAGGACGATGGCGGTTAAATCATCGAGCGGCAATCCCCCGGCGGCAAATCGTCGCGCGGCGCGGCAGATTTCGTCGGCAATCACTGCCGGCGGCTGCTCGACGTGTTCCTGGACCGTTCGCACGACGTTCTCCAATCCGAACCAGCGGTGCTCAGAATCCACAGCCTCGACGATTCCATCCGTGTAAAGCACGAGGGTGTCGCCGGGCGACAGATGCACTGTCCTCTCAAGGTCCCGGGGCAACTCCATTCCGGCGCCGAGGAGCGGCGCGGAGGATTCGAGCTTCTCAATCCTGCAAAACCTGGTCAGAGGGCTCGCCGAGACTTCAGCGACAGCACTTGGCAGGGCTGGTGCCTCGGGCGGGTCGGCGCACGTTCGTCGGCACAGGAGCGCCGGCGGATGCCCTGCGTTGCCGTAGCACAAGGACATATCGTCGAGGCAAAGCACGCCATAAAAGAGCGTAAGAGGACTCTCGCCTCCGAATCTATTCATCCCCTTGTTGATCGCGCTGAGGACGGAGACGGGCGACGGGTCTTCTCTCACGGCCTCCCCGAAGAGCGACTTGACGATTCCCGTCCTCATGGATGCCACGACGCCATGACCGAAGACATCCGCAACAACCATGGCTGTGTACCGTCCCGCGCTCCCCTGGGGCGGCACGTATGCGTCCTCCGCGAGCGGCGCACTCACTCCCCGCTGCGGGCCCCCGAAAGGCGGACGGCCAGCGATGGAGTGGAAGTCGTAGAAGTCCCCGCCCAAAACCTCGCTGGGGATATACCGTATGCCGCAGGTGACGCCCGGAATCTGCGGAAACTGAAGCGGCAGAAGGCTCGCCTGAAACTCCTTGGCCTGTTCGAGGTATCGTTCCAGTTGCTCCATGTAGGCCAGGTTCTGCCTCTGGAGTCTCTGGGCCCAGACGCACCGCTCAACGAGGGTCTCGATGACTTCTTTCTGAAACGGCTTTGTGACGAAATAGAAAGCCTGGTCCTGGATGGCCTCGATGAGCTTCTCATCGGAAGCCGACCCCGACATGATGATGACTTCCGTCTGGGGGCGGTACAGTTTGATTGTGCGAAGGAGCTGGAACCCGTCCATCCCCGGCATGCGGAGGTCCACGATGGCGACGTCGTACTCTTTCTCGACGAGCTTGCGAATGGCTTCCTCGCCGGAAGCGACGGCGTCTGCGCTGTAATTGCGCGAGAGGATTCTCAGGAGGGCCCGCTGAATTCCGGGCTCGTCGTCCACCACGAGGATGTTCGGCTGCTCACTCGGTTTCGTCGTCATACGGTTCGCCTTCCCCGGTCTTGACAGGGAACTCAACGAAAACGGTTGTCCCCTTCCCCGGCTCGCTTTCAATTCTCATCCGGCCGTTGCTTTCCCAGACAATGGAACGGCAGATGGACAGCCCGAGGCCCGTCCCTTCGGGTTTGGTGGTGAAGAATGGCTCCATGACCCTCTTGAGGTCATCTCTCTTGATTCCGACGCCGGTGTCCTGAAAAGAAATCCGTACCATTCTGGCGTTCTGGGAAGCCCTTATTTTGAGCACTCCACCATTGGGCATGGCATCGCGAGCATTCGTGATGATGTTGAAGAACGCCTGCTGAAGACGATTCGAATTGGCTTCGATGGAAGGCAGCCCCTCCTCGATGTCCATTTCGACGGATATGCCCCGGATGTTCAGCCCTCTCTCAAGCAACTTCACAGCGTCCAGAATGGACTTCTTGACCTCGATGGGGGCGAGCTTCCCCGATTCCGCCGACTTGGCGTGATCGAGCATGCTGCCGAAAATGCGGGCGCAGAGCTTCACGTTTTCCTCAATGTGTCGCATGTCCTTGAGGAGCTCTTCAGGGTCGGCGGAGGACTGCTTGAGGTCGCTGATGATGGACTGAACTAAGGGGAGAACCGTACCCAGGGCGTTATTGACGTCGTGCGCGACTCCCCTTGCAATCTCCAATATGCCCAGCCTCTTTTCGGACTCGATCGTTCTCTCATGCAGCGTCGCACTCAACTGAGAGGCGCGGATGGCGGCGTTGGCGTGCGGCAAGAATTCCTGCACTGCATGCACATCATCCGGATGGAACGCCTCACGGACGCGGCTCGAAATTTTGAGCAAGCCGAGCAATTGTCCCTGGGAGCGTAACGGCGCGCAGAAGACGCTCTTCTCGGGAGGGATGGAGGGGCCGGTGTTGTAGTCGAGAATTCGGAGAACGCCCAGATAATAAGGCGAGCCCCACGCCCGCCAATCCCCGTCCGTGTTCCGGTTAAAGGTCAACGGAACGTTGGTGTTCAGGAGAAAGGCGTTCACGGCAGGATCGGTGGGGAGTTCCCGACCAATGGCACTGCTCTTTCCTTTCCGCCAGGTAATCTTCTCCGCCTGAACGATGAAAGCGTCCTTTTCGCCGTCGAGGATGAGAATGGCGGCACTGTGGTCGTAACCAAGAAGCTCCTCCAAGCCATCAAGCAGTTTGTAGAAGACATCCTTGGGACGCAGCCCTCGCATGATGTCTTTGCTGATGCGCGCCCTCACCGTGAGCAGCCGAACCTCCTCCCGACAGGACAACTCCTTGGACACCCGCTCCGCGAGCCGACACAGGAATCTTCCTTCGCCCTTGGCAAAATGCTTTTCTCTCCTCAGAGCGATGAGACCCACGACCTTGTTCTTCACCCTCAAGGGCGCCATGACGAGGTTGAGCGGAACTCGCGGCCGCTTGTTTTCGATGAATTCCGTGAGAAGGTCGAGGTCCCAGTTCCCCTTTTGCTTGGTCTCAAACTCAATTCGGGGGCTGCCCGCCTTGTCTCGCATGGCGATGCATCCCTCGCTCGCGCCGAAAAACCGCGAGACCTCCCTCAGCGCGAACCGATAGATTTTCGACGCCGAGTTAACTCGCTCGAGCTTCTCGACGAAGCGACCGAAAAACGAAAGTTCTTTCAATAACTCCGTGTTCGCCATGCGTATTTACTTCCCGGTGGACATCAAGCCAAGCTGCGGATGAGGACGAGCGCCCACTCGCCCGCCAGCGCAGCCCTCACCACTGCCCTCAAGAACAAATGTCCGATTTGAGTCCGGTGCCGCTCCTCCTTATTATCTTAAGAGTAGCCCTCCTCCGCCATCAACGGAATTTTCGGTATCACTTCGGTCCGGCAATTGACGTTCTCGCCCCGCGAGGGACGAGCATGGAAATCGCCCGGAGGAGCGTCTCAAACAAGACACTCAGACTGGAAATGTTCGCCACACAACCGATAGTTCCCGCCGGGGAAAGAGGAGCGGTTGCTGGGGCGCCACAGCTCAATCACGAATTCCCACAGGACACTCAATCCCCGCGAACTCAGACCGCGGCGCCGCCGGGTTACGTGCGCCTGGGTGCCTAACGCGGCTTGGCTTCGATGATACTCTCGGGCAACGTGAAATCTATGAAGACAAGGTTGTTTTCCGCCCGCACCTTCACCCTGCGGACAAACTCCACCGCTTCCGGCGGCGCCCCGAATTGCCCCATCCTCGGGACGACAATCTTGGCCATCGAGACAAGGCCAGCAAGAAGCTTCGCGCTCGTGGCGTCTCCCGCTACAAAAACAACCGTGGAGCTGATCCCATCCTTCGTGCCAGCGAACGAAAGTCCAATCCCCCGGCCCGCTCCCAGCACATCGAGAACGCCTCCTATCATGTTCCCGCCAACCATGCCCCCGAAGACCCCAGCCGATTTTCCCAGTTCCTCGACCGCCATCTTCATTTCCTGGGAGAAGGATATTACGATATTCACATCGCCCCTTGCACCCATCTGGCGAAATATGGCGCCCGAATTGCTCCCGGACTCCGGCTTCATTGCCGCGAGAGTTTTGCCCCGAGCCACGTCTATGACCGACCGGACCCCGGCGGGCGTGCCTGCCACGAGCATATTGCCCCGGAGCGATGCCGCCGTTAGAGGTTCGCCTGGAGCCGACCAAATCCTTTTCCCTCCATAAGCCTCGCGAACCCAACCGCTCGCAGCGAGCGATTTGAAGACCGGGTGCAGCGGTTTCTTTCCCTCGACGATTACACCGAAGTCGCTGAGATTTCCTCCCCGGGCTTCGCGGTCAGCCGAAATCAGGGACGCCATGCTAATCCTGGCAAAGCCCGCGACCCTCCCGATATTCTCTGACGACAGGCCGACCTTCAAAAGGACGGGCTCCAGTTGCGAGAGGTCGAACGTTCGCCTCAAGACGTCGTTCTTGACGAACCGGTCGTAATGAAGCAAAGCGATGACATCCGCGTCGGCGGGGATAAAGTCCGTCGGGCGCTCTATTCGCGGCTTCTGCATGCAACCGCAGACAACGAGCGCCACAGCACAAGGCAGCAGCGTCAATCGCGCTCGGGGTCGGGTCTTTCCGTCTCTCCGAAACATCAGTCCGTCCTCCGCGCGAATATTAACAGGAGGTCTCCGCAGGTTCAGCATAAATCTATATGAGTAGGTAACCCCTCAGTCTCCGGTGGTGAGCTACGCGGGGCGCGACCCCGGACAAAGCGTGCCTCACCGCAGAGAACGCTGAGACCGCAGAAAGGGCGTGGCATGGGCATCTTGCCCATGATTCCCACGGGTCCCCCGCCAAGGGCGGGGCGGGACGCCACACAGACGCATCACGCCCCGGGGAAGTTTTCGTTGACGCGCAGCACAAGGCTCTGCTATCTTATTGGCAACGTTTAGAGCGGAGACGCAAAGAGCGCGAAGGATTGCTGGCGTAGCTCAAAGGTAGAGCAGCTGATTTGTAATCAGCAGGTTGCGGGTTCGATTCCCATCGCCAGCTCTGGATTTTTCCGGCGACTACCCCGCCGAAGTCAGCGTGCACCCGTCTTCATGGGAGGATACCCAAGCGGCCAAAGGGGGCAGACTGTAAATCTGCTGGCAAATGTCCTTCGAAGGTTCGAATCCTTCTCCTCCCACTTCATTCACAGTGACGAGATGGTTGGCTGGTCACCTCGTCGAGCAGACGCCTACGATCTCTGACCTCGCTACAGTGCCATTTCAAGCTTTCGTGAGAACGGCAACGCCGAAGGGCGGAAGGTCCATCTCGACCGAGACTCTCTTGCCGGTCAGAAGTTCCTGGTAGTCCCCTGGGAGCGGAAATTTCATCGGCGCATCGTGGAAATTCAGGACGAAAAGCACATCGCCTTTCTCGCCGCTCCGGATGCAAAGCTCCATCCCTTCGGGAACGGTGAATGCCGGCTGAATTCCGCAGGCGGGCAGCAACCAATCAAACAGGCGGCTGTAGAAACGGTCCTCCACCTGTGCGCCGACGTAAACGGCCCTTCCTTTGCCGAGACTGTTGACGGTAACGGCATGGTACCCTTCATGCCAGCCGCGCGAATAGGTTGCGAGGGAAGCGGCGTCGTGAAGGGTGATCAAATCGGCGAAGAGGGAGGTTTCGTATTCGTTTTGGCCGAGGGGGCCGGCGGTGGAGCGAATCTGTCCGCATGCGACTGCGGGCAGCGTGTCCCAGGCGTGAATGGTGATTCCAAACAGATTGGCGAGCTCACCCGGGAGGACCTTTGCGGTCATGTTGTTGTTCCGGTCCTTTATCCCGCAGCGAAAGGAGGCGACAAGGGCGCCGCCATCCTCGACAAAGCGCTGGAGGTTGGAGGCGATGGGTGGGTCCACGATGTAGAGGAGAGGGGCAACCAGCAGTCTATAACCGCTGAGGTCGTCGGTCGGCTGAACGAAATCCACGTTGACCCCCCTTCGACGAAGCCCGTTGTAGAAGCTTCCGATGACATCGAGATAGGGGAAGAGGTCGCGGTTCATGTATGACTTGTTCGACCAGAGGTTATCGTAGTCTATGAGAATGGCGGCCTGAGATTTCACGACGGACGGGTCAATGTAGTCGCTGATCTTTGAAAGCTCCTTTGCGACCTGGCTGGCCTCCCAGTAGCTGATGGAGTCCTCGGTGCCGTCGTGCTGGAGGATGCCCGAGTGGAACTGCTCGATGCCGGAGAGAGCCGCCCGCCACCGGAAATAGACAACGGCGTCGGCGCCATGGGCTATGGACTGGAAACTGAACAGGCGCATGACGCCCGGCGGGAATGTCGGAGTGACGGTTTCCCGGGTCAGATAGCTGCACTGCTGCTCCATGGTCCAGAAGTTCTTTTTCTTGATGCCGCGAGTGAAGTCGAGGTCCATCCCGGAGCGGCGATAATTCTCGGCGCCTCTCGGGTAGGAGTCATAGGAGATGAGGTCGTAGCTCTTCCCCAGATTGAAATAGTCCACCTGCTGGTCGGAAAGACCCATGGTATTGTGGGTGACGAAGTGATGAGGGGCAATGGACTTGATGATTTCGATCTGCATGTCGCTATACCGAACGACCATCTCGGAGTGGAAACGGCAGAAGTCGAGGTAGAAGGAGGGGTTGGAAGCGGCGTGCCAGGGCATGGGTATCTGTTCCCAGGTGCTGTACTCATGGCTCCAAAAGGCGTTGCCCCAGGCGCGGTTCAACTCCTCCAGAGAGCGGTACTTTTTTCTCAGCCAGCGTTGGAACTCTTTCTGGCATCCGTCGCAGTAGCACCTGGGTCCGCCGAACTCGTTGTCCACCTGCCAGCCAATCATGTTGGGGTTCCTGGCGAAATGCTTTGCGAGGTGGGTGACGATTCTTCTGGAGTAGTAATGATAGTGGTGATTCGTGACGCAATAATGACGCCTTGTCCCGAATTCCATTCTTTCATTGCGGTGTCCCTGACAGGTGGTGTTCTCGACGGGCAGAATGTCCGGATGGCGACTGATAAGCCACGCCGGTGGGGCTGCCGTCGGCGTCCCCAGGACGACTTTGATCCCCCTCTGGGCAAGGAGGTCTATGACACGGTCGAGCCAATCGAAGCGAAACTCTCCATCGTCCGGCTCGAGCCGAGACCAGGCGAACTCGGCGAGCCTGACGACATTCAAGCCGCAGTTTTGCATCATTTCGGCATCAAGGGGCCATCTTTTTGGCTCCCATTGTTCCGGATAGTAGTCGGCTCCTATGTACATGGTTCATTCTCCCACACTTGGACAGGATGAGACGCAACTTTCTTTGAGACCGTACATTGTGGAAAAAGAAAGCTGCCGAATCGGCCCCCCCCGCCGCGAGTATTGTAGATGATTTTCACGAAAAAGTGGCAACCTATCTTCTTTCGCCTTGCGAAAATCTTGGTTCCGGCTATTGACCCGGTGCCCGGGAGGTGGTATTTTATTTAATCGAAGCATGCTCTTATGCCAAGAGAGGTGTTGCCGCCAGCGACCACAGTGGAGGCGGTGAATCGCCGGGACGGAAAGGCTTAGATGTAAACTGGAGGAATCATGAATATGTTACGTAAAGGACGGTTCGGGTTCACGTTGATTGAGCTTCTCGTGGTGATAGCGATCATCGCTATTCTTGCGGCTCTGCTGCTGCCGGCGTTGCAGGCTGCCAAGGAGAAGGCCCGCCAGACGAAATGTCTTTCGAATCTGATGCAGATAGGAAGGGCGTGCCGGCTCTATTTGAACGAGAATGACAGCCGATGGTTTCCTGCGGAAGAGAACATTGACTACGAGCAGATGAAGAACCTCAAGCCACCGCAGAAAACTCGGCTCTGGCCTGCGTACGTGGACGACAGGCAGCTTTTCAAGTGTCCGAGCAACACGAAGACCTACGCGTCCTTCACGGGCGAAATGTACTACGAGTACAATTACCGGGTGTTCACGGGAAATGAGAGTATCGGAGACGGCGACCTGGCCAACGGCCACACCGAGGAGGATGTCCTCAAGCCCGTGATCACTCCCGTGGTCCATGACATTGACGATTACGGAAGCAATAAGTACCTGGACCTGGAGGATAATCACGGCAAGGCTGGCGGAAACATCCTTTATGCCGATTTCCACGCCCGTTGGGTTCCGGGGGACCGGTGGTTCGAAGCTGTCGGCGGCGACAACCCCTCCTACAACTTCCCGTATCGCAACTGATACGGAGGGCCGAGCGCCCTTTCACAGGTCTGCCGGAAGGACTTGAACTCCCGGGTTGAGATCCTGTCCATAGGCGCCTCACAACGGCAAGGTCCCACAGAATGCGGAGGCGCCGGCGGCCCCTTGGGTTCATTTCCGCGACATCGCCCCGGCTCCGCTTTCCCCTTTTTTCACGTTTGATCGGCTGTAATTGCGCCTCCAGCAAGGACGGAATGCTCATGCCGCACGCGGCGATTACCGCGTGCAAGCATTCTTTCGCCAAATCTCTCTCTCTAAGAACCAGCCCTACCACTTCAATCAGGTGTGGCTGTGCGTTGGTGGCATGGGCATCTTGCTTATGTCAGCCCCCAACGACGCGAGTCACGGGTCCCCCGCTGAGGTGGGGCGGGATGCCACGAGAGGTCACCGTTCTGGCACCAGCCGTGGTCCGGCGCCCGAATTTGCCACCGAACAGCAGCCGCACCACTTTAATCCACCTTGTTGACTAACGCGGACACTAAAGGATATTTTTGGGTGCCCTGATTTCGAGGGAGAAGCGGTACCTCATTTTGTGGGTTCGGCGGCAAGCCTGAAACAGGCGAGGGCGGACGTCCGAGCGCCCTGCCGGCAACCGAGACACCCGGCGCTCAACCAGAAAGCCCCCGGTCCTCGAAAGCAAAACCGGCGATGTCCATAACCAATTCTGAGCTAAAAATCGTCTGTGACGAACTGAATTCCGTCCTTACGGGCGGCAGATTGCTGGGCGTCCTGCACTTCCATCGAAAGCGGATTCTTCTGTCCGTGCGGCGGAAGGGCTATACCTACAGCGTGCTGGTCTGCATCGAGCAACCGTTCCTGAGAATTCATCTGACGCGGGACAGACTTCGGGGAAAAAAGAACGCGTTTCGTTTCGGGCAACTTCTGGAGAAGAACCTGGCAGGTTTCAAACTCGAGGAGGTCAGGCAGCTCAACGAGGATCGAGTTGCCGAACTGCGTCTGAGTGGAAAGGGCGTGACGCGGTTTGTTCTCGTGGAGCTGTTCCGTGCAAAGCCGAACCTCTATCTTCTCGACGAGAAACGAAGAGTGATCGCGGACTGGCGAGGAGAAACGGCTGGGCAGGAATATGCTCCGAAACCGAAGGCTGCTTTCCGGGAGACGCCGCCAAGGTTCGCTGCCATTAGCGGCGAAATGTTCAGTTACTCCCTCGATAGAGAATATGAGGCTCTGGAAGAGCGAGCCGCGTTTGAAACCGAAAAGGAGTCTGCGCGCAGCTCCGTCCGGAAAGAGTTGAAAAAGACAAGGAGGCTGCTCGACAATCTGAGAGGGGATGCGGAGAAGGCTGCCGGCTGGGAGGAGTTGAATCGAAAGGCGGAACTGCTGAAGGCGAATCTGGCTTCGATCGCGGAGCACGAGACTCGAGCCCGCGTCGTGGATTGGGCGACCGACGCGGAGGTTAGAATTCCTCTCGATGCCTCTCTAACCGTGAAGCAGAATATGGAGCGCATGTTCGAACGCAGTAAGAAGCTCAAGCGGGGTCTCAGTCAGATTCACGAGCGGATTCGCAGGTGCGAGGAAAAGCTTTCGAGGCTGGAGGCAGCGGCGGAAAGGGTGAAAGGGGTCAATGACCATGAGTCGCTGCGTGCCTTGCTCGGCGAAATCAAAGACCTGGTGCCGACGACACCGAAGGACGGGCAGAAGCATAAGCAGGTTCGGTCGGGTCCCTTCCGCGTTTTCACCTCGAGGGAAGGACTCAAGATATTCGTCGGCAGGAACGATGCGGAGAATGACCGGCTGACGTTTTCGTTTGCGAGAGGAAGGGACCTGTGGTTTCACGCGAGGGATTTTCCGGGGTCGCACGTTGTAGTCAGGGCTGACGGCCGCCACGAGGTCGGAAGGGAAGCGATTCTCGACGGGGCAACGTTGGCGCTTTATTACAGCAACGGGCGAACGGAGGAGGTGGGCGACGTCATGTACACCGAAAGGAAATATGTCGCCAAGCCGAAGGACGGTCCACCGGGGACGGTGAACGTGGCGAGGCAGCGGGTTCTCCGGGTCAAGCTCGACCAGGAAAGGATACGGTCGTTGAAGCGGACCATGCCGGGCGCTTCGGAACAAGAGCAGGATGGATGAGAGGCAGAGTATGGACTCGCGGGCCATCGAGACTCTTGAATTCAATGCGGTCCGAGGAATGGTGGCGGAGTTCGCTGCGTCGGAATTGGGCCGGGAAATGATTGTTGAGCAGGAGGTGTCAACGTCCCCAGAAGTCGTTTGCAGCCAGTATGAGCTTGTCAGGGAGATGATGAGCGCGATTTCCTGGCGGCAGACCTTCCCAATGGACAGTGTCAGCGACATCCGGCCAGCGCTTAAGGCTGTTCGCCCTGAGCATGCGTACCTTGAACCTGTGGACCTGTTGCGGGTGGACAGGCTTCTGAAAGCCACAGCACGGGTCAAGAATTTCTTTCGTTCGTTTCGTGAGGATTTCCCTTTGCTCCATTCCGTGGCGGAGCGGTGCGAATCGGTTCCCGAATTCGAGAACTCGGTGGCGACTGCCCTGACCCCGAAAGGCGAAGTGTCGGACAACGCCACACCGGACCTCGCGGAAATACGACAGGCTATGGCGGACATATCCCGGAAGATCGAGAGAATGTTCGAGAAAATGATTCGCTCGTCGGACACGAGGGATTTTCTACAGGAGACCTACGTAACAGAGCGGAAGGGCAGAAAAGTTCTGCCGGTGAAGACGGATTGCCGGTCGCGGATTCCGGGGATCGTGCACGACGTTTCAATCAGCGGCGGGACGGTCTTCGTAGAGCCGATGGCGGTGGTTGGTCTGTCTAACGAGCTGACGGAGTTGGAGGCACGGGAAAAGGAAGAGATACGGCGGATATTGCTTTCCCTGAGCCAGCATCTCAGACGGAACCTCGACGCTGTCATGACCGACGTGGAGGTCATGGCGCAGACGGACATGCTCTATGCGAAGGCGCGGTTCGCAAAGAGGTACAGGTGCGCGATTCCAACCGTGTCGAAGGATGGTCCTCTCAGCATCGAAAAGGGGCGCCATCCCCTGCTCCTGAAAACGCAGGAGGACAAATGCGTGCCTCTGAACGTATCGCTGCGGTCTTCCGACAAGGTTGTCGTTATTTCGGGTCCCAACGCGGGAGGAAAGACAACGGCTGCCAAGACGATTGCAGTGCTCTGCCTGATGGCGCAGACCTCCACTCCGGTTCCTGCGGGAGCGGATTCGGTTCTGCCGGTTTTCCACCGCTTCTTTGCTGACATCGGCGACTATCAGGATATTTCGCTTGGGGTCAGCACGTTCACTTCTCACCTCGGAGAAATCAAACGGATTCTCGAGACGGTGCGCCAAGGAAGCCTTGTGGTTCTGGACGAGTTGGGCACAGCGACCGACCCTTCGGAGGGGGCGGTTCTCGCGGAGGCGGTGCTCGAGGGGCTGACCAAGAGAGGAGCGCTGACGGTCGTCACATCTCACCTTCCGTCGCTAAAGACGCTTGGGATGAGGCGCGAATGGGCGAGGAGCGCCTCCATGGGGCTTGACCCGACGACCGAGAAGCCGAGTTTCATTCTGTCCATGGACGTGCCGGGGGAGAGCAGCGGATTGACCATCGCCCGGCAGCTCGGTATCCCATTCAGCGTCATTGAGAGAGCCTATGCGCTCATGTCCCGACAGGAGCGTGACCTCAGCGAGGCGATTGAGGTTGTAACCAGGGAGAAGGGAAAGCTGCTCAACGCCTCAAAGCAACTGGAGGAGGACCGCGGCAAGCTCGAAGAAGAGAAGAGCCGGTACGCCAGACTCATGCAGTCCCTGGAAGCGGAGAAGGCCAAATTGCAACTCGAGAAACTCAAATTCAGGCAGGACGTTCTCGCCGAGAAAAGGAAAATCGTCCGGGATGCCAGAGACCGGGTCGAGAAGTTGATCGCACGACTCCCCTCCCGAAAGCAGCTTGCTGCGACGAGAAAGGAGCTGGAAGCCGAGCACCACCAGATCGAGGAAGAGAACCGAGAGACTCAAAAGGAGATGGAGAAGTTGACCGCGGCGCCGGGACGCGAGCTCGCGCTGGAGGAGATACGCGAGGGGACAGTTGCGTGGGCGAGAAATCTCCGGCAAGCGGGGACCGTGAAGGCGATTTACCCCGGCAAGCGCAAGGTGGACCTCGTCGTGGATGGCGTGGTTTTCAACGTGGATGCGGATCAACTCGCCGAATGCCCGGAGGAAGAAGTGTCGCCGACAGGGGCGGGCGGCAAGACGTCTGTCCCACGAAAGGAACTGTTCAGCAACGAATTGAATCTGATAGGAGAAAGGGTCGAGAAGGCAATCGGGTTGCTCGACCGGTTTATCAACGACGCTTCGCTGTGCGGTGTGAACCAAATACGCGTCGTCCACGGCTACGGCACGGGCGCCTTGCGGAAAGGGATATGGGACTTTCTGGGAAGCCATCCTCTTGTGGAAGGTTTCCGACCGGAGGATGAGACCGGGGGCGAAGGCGGTGCGGTGACGATAGTCAGGCTGAAGTGATCCTTGCGAGGGCTGAGCGTCGGAGTGTATTTGGGTCGAGGAGATCACAAGCTCGAGAATGCGAATAGGACTGCGAGAGAGAAAATGGCAAAGGCGGTTTTGATCACGGGACCGGCGCGCTCCGGAAAGACGACTCATTGCCTCCGGATTTGTCGGGAGGCGATGAAAAATCATCGTCCCGGCAGCGTCATCTACGCTGTCCCCAGCGCGGAGGCGGTCGAGGAGACAGAGAGATTGTTGTTGAGCGGCGACGGGGCGAGGGGTCTTCTTGGGCACATTATCACTGACTTCGTGGGACTTGCCTTCCGGACACTCAAGGAGGCGGGCTGCTTCCCCGTCCGTCGGATCGGTGCCCTGGAGAAAAGGTATTTGATCTGGCGAATCATCCGGGAGACGCCGCTGCGCTTTTTCCGGGACGTGAAGGATTACGAAGGATTTGCGGATGTGGTTGGCGAGTTTATCGCAGAGCTCAAGCGGGGGATGATTCCGCCGCAAGATTTTCTCGAAGCATGCCAAGCAGCGACGGGACGCGGGGGCGTCGCAAGCGAAAGGACAACGGAGCTGCACGCGATGTACAGCGCTTTTCAGCAGGAGCTGAAGAAGCGGGGCATTTACGACGGCGACGGGCTTCAGTGGATGGCGGCGGAGGTTCTGGGGGCGAATCCCCCGGTTCTCTCGTCGGTCGAGACGTTTATCGTTGATGGTTTTGCCACGTACACACCTGTAGAGCTGGAGATTCTCGGGCTTCTCGCCAGGCGAGTCGGCGAGACGTATATCACTCTTTGCTATGAAGAGGGACGGCCGGAGGTATTCGGGTTCGTCGAAGAGACCCGCAAGATGCTCAAGAAGCTGTGCACATCAGGGGAGATCGTTTTCGGGGGCGATCTCCGCGGTTCACGGGAACTGGTTCACCTGGAAAGGGGGCTGTTTGGCGACGCGGAAACCCAACTCCCCGCTGCACCGACCATTTTCATCACGCCCTGCGCCGACCCGCACCAGGAAGTTGAGACTGTTGCACGCGAGATTGAGAAAATCCGAGCGGAACAAGGATTGGATTACGGCGAGTTCATGGTCATCCTGAGGGATGTGGGGGAGTACTTCCGTCTCGTTTGCGAGGTTTTCGGAGAGCGGCGGATACCGTTTTCTGTCGGGACGTCGCCTCCTCTCGCGGAGGAACCGTTTACCCGAGCGGTGGTCTCGGCGCTTGAGCTCCTGCACGAGGCCTTCCAGTTCGGTAAAGTTCTCGGCGTGCTAAAGAACTCGTATGCGAGCACAGATGGGGATGTTGCCGCAGCCATCGAGAATTATGCGAATGAATTTGGCTTCAACGAGGAGGAGCAGTTCCGACAGAGCTGGACGGACACAAAGCGCGGAACTGTGGACGTCAGCCGTCTGAACGAGCACAAAGGCCGCTTCCTCGAAGCGATTGACAGACTGCGCGCAGACGCTGGCCGCGTCACCTCCGCGGACGAATTTCGAGATTTCGTATTCCGGGTCATAAGCGAACTCGGGTTGCTGCGCCCCCGGACGACGGAAGGGAGGAGCGGGGAGACACCCAGGAGCACTCGACGCTCCGAGGTTGGCCTGTCCTCTTCAGAGTGTCGTTCTTTCGGGCCTCTCGCGTCGTTGCTTGACACAATGTGCGAATATGCCCGTACGATGGGGGTTCGGCAGGGAGACTACGCGACGTTCCTGGAGATGTTAGAGCGGGGGTTGCAGCGGATGCCTGCTGCCACTGCGGCGCCAAGTCTAAACAGCGTCCGAGTAACCTCCATTGTGGGGGGCGCACCGCGACCGGCGGCGGTGGTCTTCGTCTGCGGCCTGTGCGAGGGCTGGTTTCCGAGGGAGATAGCCAACGAGCCTTTCTTCAAGGACCATGAACGACGACTTATCAAACGTCGTGGAAAAACGATTCTCGCGGAGCGGTCTCCTCTCTCCCTCGGCGAGAGATTCTTTTTCTACATGGCCGCGTCGCGGGCTGCGCAGAGGCTGATCCTGACATTCCCTCCCACAGACGGAAAAGGGGACGAGCTCGCCCGCTCGCATTACCTCGATGAGGTGACCAGGCTTTTTTCTGACTTGAGGGACGAGAGCGAGGAAACAACGCCCGGCGCCAGGGTCGTGCATTCTCTCGAAGATGTTACTGACGAGAAGCAGTTGCGGTCGTTCATCGCACACCACCTCTCGCAGAAACCGAGCGGAGAACCTGACGTGCTGGACGAGTCTCAGGCTCTCGCAGCTATGGCGTACAACGAGCTGGTGAGGTTGGGCGCAATTCGCCCCGGTGACATGCTCCATGAACAGCCCGCAACGCAACGGCGATTATCCGACGAGGTGCGCGGCGCGTGGGCGCAAACGGAGCCTTACACGACGAGCGTGTCGGAGCTGGAGACGTTCGCCGAGTGCCCGTTCCGGCACTTCTGTCAATACCGGCTGCGATTAGAGGAGCCGCGTCGTTTCGAGTTCAAGCAGAGGGAGGAAGGAATCCTCTACCACGAGGTGCTCGCGAAACTGTACAAGGAAATCTACGGTGAGGGGGACGGTCAGCCTGAGCAGGGGCGCTGTGGCGGGCGACGTGGAATCGAGAGCATTTCCGGAGAGGAGCTGATCCGGAGGGTTGGTTTCCTCGTCGAGGAATTCATCAATCCTCATTACTCGCGGCTTTTCCGGACGCCGCGCATGGAAGTTCGGCGACGGGCAATCAAGGCGAGGCTCGAACAGTTCCTCGTGAAGGAGATTGAGAATGAGGGAACGAACTCGACTCGTCCGACGTATTTTGAGCTGTCTTTTGGCCGAGGGAAAAGCCCCGACAGCGCCGACCCGCACTCCACCCCGAAATATCTGTCGCTAGCGACGGAGAACCCGCCCGAGGTCCGGATTTCCGGGCGCATGGACCGGGTTGACCTGTTTGAGCAGACGGAGGGAAGGTTTGGCGTCGTCCTCGACTATAAGAGGAGCGACAAGACGGCAAAAGCCGACCTGAGCCGGGGGACGGTTCTTCAACCGGGCATCTACATGCTGGCTCTGAGGGACCTGTTCGGCATCAAGCCCGCGGGCGCCTTCTACTACTCGATCTCGGGCGGCAGGAAGCGGGGAATCTTCGGGGCAGAGGAAGAACACCGGGTGTCGGGAAAGGGAGATGTGTCACGGTCAGACAGGTCGTCTTATGAGGAAATCGGCGAGCTGATGGACTTGAATGCACGACAGGCTGCCGACTACGTTCGCCGAATCCTCGACGGGGACATCAGCGTGAATCCAGCCGACCCAAAGGGATGCCGGACGTGTCCGTTCAGCTCTGTCTGCCGAACAAGCGAGCAGCGGCACCCCCCCGATGGCATCGCGCCCATCTCCGCGAACGACGCACAATCCACCGAATGAAGATTCGGCCACGCCCGGACGCACCCTCGTGACTCGAGTAGCTCTGCGGATGGCGCGCAAGAGTTTTGCCGGGCGATTGCCCTGGTCCATCTCCCTTCCAGCGCCCTTCGGGAAGGGCAAATCACCTCGCCTCGACGACACCATTCGTCAACGTTCCCAGTTTCTCGATCTCCACTGAGACGATGTCCCCGTCTTGGAGGAAGACTGGCGGCTTGCGGAAGACTCCGACACCGCCGGGCGTGCCGGTCGAAATCATGTCGCCGGGCAAGAGGGTGCAGACCTGCGATATGTACGAGACAAGGAAGGCGACGGAGAAAACCATGTTGGAGGTGTTCGAGGTTTGGCGCACTTCTCCGTTCACCGTCAATCGCATGTTGAGATTCTGCGGGTCGGGGACCTCGTCCCTCGTGACGAGATAGGGACCGGCGGGAGCAAAGGTATCGAAGCTCTTCGCGCGAACCCATTGCCCGTCGGAGACCTGGACGTCTCTTGCGGTAACATCGTTCATGATCGTGTAGCCGGCAACGTAAGCAAGGGCATCCTCCTCCGGGATGTTCTTGCCTTTCCTTCCGATGACGACCGCCAACTCCGCCTCGTAGTCGAGCTGATTGGTGAGCGGCGGCTTGACGATGGGTTCGTTGCATCCGATGAGCGCCGTCGGGAATTTGGCGAACATGATTGGCTTCTCAGGCAGCGGTTTCTTCTGCTCCTCGCAATGGTCTCGATAATTCAGCCCAATGCAGATGATTTTCTGCGGGTCGGGAATGGGCGGAGCGAGTTCCACGTCTTGCAGGGGAACGCAGAATTGCTCCGGGCGCCTTTCCGCTGACAGATCGGAGACATACGACTCAAGACGACGGCACGCCTCCAGCGCCTCTTCCCCTTCTTCGAGGACTTGCTTAACGGTGGCGGGAAGCCGCTTTTTTCCGACGGCTCGCGGTCGACGCTCCGCGCAGGCTCTCTCTATATCAACCACAACGTCCTCGACTATGAGTCCCGCTCTCCTTTCGGGGCCTTCCACGCTCGTGACGAGTCTCATATCCTTCGCTCCTATCTGTAGGTGCAGCACGATCACTGAGGTGTCTGACTCACACACGCCCCGATCCGGAGTTCCGTTCGGGGCCCACCCGGACTGCGATAGCGATACTCCTGGCTATCGCATGCGTGTGCCCGGATATCCAGGAGCTTGGAGCCCGATTACCGCGGCATGACACCGACGCTACCGCCTGGGTCGAGCACGATCGCGCCACCGCCAGTACTCCGCGAGGTTCCGGTAGGGCACCTCGGAGTCGATCGCCCTTGCCATGTCTGCCGTGAGGTAGTTCATCCAGTAATCGTCGAAGACCTCAAGGCCGCAAGGGGCGAACGGCCCTGTGCCCTTAACGAGCGATTCAACGTCCCTCACTGAGCCTATGTTTTTTGTGTTGCCACTCCCCGGGCGCTCTCCGGCGATTCTCCACTTCTCTTGGAGCAGAAACGCGAAATCCTTAACGGCCGAAACGATGTCGTGGAGCTGGTCGAGCTTGTAGACGCGACGCTCATCGAGGGCCTCTTCGCTGCGGCTGTAAATGGTTCCCAAAACAAAGTGCGCGGCGTATTGCTCATACGGGAATGTGATGTTCTTGGCGGATTTGCGCTGCCGAAAGTACCCAGTGAAGGCCCCAAGAGTGAACCCGTTCACGGTCCCTTCACCAGTGCGGTACGTGCTCTTGAGGTCCACTGCGATTTTGCTATCGTCGCGCGCAATGAAGATGATATCCGGGTAATGATTTTGATATTCGCTCAGGACCATTTTATAGTCATTCTCCGCCGCGAACCTTGAGATGACCGGGAACAAGATCAGCTCAATTATTTTGGAGATGACTTTTGTGTCGACCGATATGGTGTAGATATTCCGGTATACGTCTATGAACCCCTTGACAACCCAGTCCCCGGTGTCTGTACTGAGGGAGCCTCTGAGATTCTCGAAATGTCCCAACAGGGTCTCTCTGAACGCCTCTACCTTCATTACTTCGCCTCTTCCTCGCGCCTACGTGCCAATAAGCAGAATCTCCTTTGATCGCGAGTTTCTGGATAGCACGTACTTATAGGGGCCAAAGTGTTCGACGCGGACGTGGCGCTTGTGCTTTCTAAGCAAGGATACCAGTTGTGACTCGGAAGGGATGCCGTCGCTGCGGTACGATACTACGATGATACTGCTGCGGTATCGAGAGAACAGCCGGTCGAAGGCCAAGCTAATTCGGCCCGTGTCCGTCCATTCACTGGATCGGGAGTTGAAGGGCCGGTGTTTTGACCTGTGGTCTATGTGAGTGTCCCACTCGTCGTACACGGTCAGGCCCTCTAAGAAATGGTAAAAGCTCAGGTAGTCGACCGCTATGCCCCGGCTGGAAATGTACGGCGTATCCACGTACACCAGATCAAACTCCCCAGGAACTTGGAGGGCGTCGAGGTTCAGCGCGCAGTTCTCGCGGCCGTTGTCAAACACGGCCCCGTTAGCCTCCGACACGAAGGCGCGAAACCAATCGTCGGAGGGTCTGTCCCACGTGGTCTTGTTTCCGAAAGAGCGATCAACCTCCGCGAAGCGAATGTAAAGGTTCTTCCGGTGGAAGAGATTGTAGGGCCGTTTGATGATGCAGGCCTGACACAAGGCAAAGAAGGCAATGGCGAACTTGTACGGGTCGCCGAGCTTGCGAATGTTGGCGATCGTCTGGTCAATCCAGATATTTTCTTCCTCGGTGAAGTAGATGTCGCGGAAGGTATCTTGTACGAAACGCGGGTATACGATGTCGGAGTGCCTCTGCAGGATCCATTCGACTTCTTGGGCACCGAGGCGGACAAGGCTATTCTCAATCAGTGCCAGCCCGAAGTAATAATTGAACCGGAGCACGTCATTGTACGTGACCTGCTTGCCTGCCTGTTTCAGGCGATACGCGACAGAACCTGTCCCACCAAAAGCGTCCAGGCAAGTCACGAAATCCAGGTCCGCGATTTGCCCCCATACCCAATCAGCCAGTTTCGCCTTGCTACCCTGGTATCGGGTCGAAGGGAAGCCGCCAGTCAGTCTTGGGAAAAGGCTTAGCTGTTCAGTCGTACTTTTGCGAGTGGGCATCTCCGTCGGTCTACAAGTTGTGGGCTGGGCTTAAGTTGTGATGCTCAAGACAACGCGAAACACTCCTGCGCCACTGTACCAAAGGGCCGGGAGCACGTCAAGGCGGCCCGCGGTTAACGGCTGTCCTCTGAGCAGACTCCGACGCTACCGACGCGGACGTGGTGCTTCATCCCGGCGTCATCTCCCGAAGCCTTTGAGGCGTTTGCGGATTTTTTGTTCGAGGTTCGGGGGCAAGGGCTTCACCGGCAACTTGCGGGCGGGCTGGTCGGGGAGGAACGGTCTGACCGGCAGAGCGCGTCGAGGGATGTACGGCGGCTTTTCCAAAAGGGCGTGGAGGAGAATGAGGGCGGCTTCTTTATCGGGGATGGTGCCGCGGGTGTCGGCGTCTATGCTCGTGAAGGCGAATGGCGGAACTGGCGAGCCGACGCACGACGGACAGCCCTGGGTGCATCCGCACTGCTCGATGGCTTTCAGGGTGTCCTCCATGATGCGGTCTATCAGGTGGTAGCCCCTTGCAGCAAAGCCCATTCCGCCCGGATAACGGTCATAGACGAAAAGCGTGGGGAGTCCGATGTTCGAGGACTCGACGACGGTTCCAATGTCCATGGTGTCGCACATGACGTGGAGCGACATGACTTCGGAGACGACGTTGGCGATGCCGATCAGGCCCTCTTTGGGAATTCGGTTGAACTGCTTGACCATGGCGAGGGCGCGTTCGTCGGGAACGAGCCAGAAGGCGATGGTCTCGAGAGTCTGAGGAGGAAGGTCGAGGCTCTCGAATCCGAGGCTTTCTCTTGTGTGGAACTTGATTTTGCGAAACATGGTGACGACGGACGTAACCGTCGTGTCGCCGAGGCAGACCTGACTCCTGTGCCAGGTCTTCTCCGCCTCCTTTGCATCAATCCTGATGTTCGATTCCGAGACCGCCATGGTGTAGTAATCAACCGGCTTTTTCTCGACGAAGGCAATCTTCTTCTGGATGTCCAGTTCGTTGACGAAATAGGTCTCCGCGTCGTGGATGTAGATGGCGCGGGGATGAACCTGGAGGTAGGCGGTGCTCTCGTCAATGGTCCCGATGGCTCTGCTTCCGGCGGAGGTATCAATGATGGTATAGACGACGTTGTTCATGCTGCGGAGGTTGATTTCCGCAGCGGGGAATTTTGTGTTGGACCAGGAGTATTGGCCATTTATGTCTTTCACGAGATTGTCGTTGAGAAGCTCGTTGACCAGCGTGCCGGTATATTCACCGAACAGCTCCAGCTCGTCGGGTTGGAGGGGAAGCTCATACAGCGCGCACATGAGGTGGGCAAGGGCGAGTTGCGGATTGTCAGGGTCAACGACGGCGTTCTCGGGAGATTGCTTGAAGAGGTATTCGGTGTTCTTCATCAGGAACTGGTCTATGGGGGAGTTCTGGGCGATGAGGACGACGAGGGATTGTTGGTCTCCCCTTCCCGCGCGTCCAGCTTGCTGCCAGAGGCTGGCAATGGTTCCCGGGTAACCGACGATGAGGCAGGCGTCAAGCCCGCCGATGTCTATGCCCAGCTCGAGGGCGGTGGTACTGGCGACGCCGAGCAGGTCTCCGGTGGCGAGTCCCCTTTCGATCTCCCTTCGCTCGTTTGGTAGGTAGCCCGCCCGATAAGCCTTTATGGCATTCGCCAGAGAAGAACCGGTTTTTGAAAGCTCCTCCTGGCAATACCTGTAGATGATTTCGGCGCTGAGGCGAGTCCGCGCAAAGGCGATTGTCTGAATGCGGTTCTTAATCAGTTCCGTCATGAGGCGCTTGGCTTCGCTAATCGGGCCAATCCTTTCACCTGTTTCGGGGCTAATCAGGCGCGGATTAAGAAGAGCGAATTTCTTCGGGCCGCGAGGAGAACCGTCTTCACGAATTATGACAACCGGCTCGCCGATGATTTTTTCCGAAAGCTCCGACGGATTGCTTATGGTGGCGCTGGAGCAGACGAAAACGGGCTTGGAGCCGTAATATCTCGCGATTCTCTTAAGGCGGCGGACGACGTTGGCGACATTGGAGCCGAATATGCCGCGGTAGATGTGAACCTCGTCTATGACGACGTATTTCAGGTTGGAGAAGAACCGGCTCCAACGAGAATGGTTGGGGAGGATGCCCTGGTGAAGCATATCGGGGTTGGTGAGAATGACGTTCCCCTCGTCGCGGAGCTTACGTCTGAGGTCCTCCGGCGTATCGCCATCGTAGGCGCCGCCGCGCAAATCTATCGAAGGCTCCGCCTCACGGAATTTCTGGATGATGCGGAGCTGGTCTCGGCTGAGAGCCTTTGTCGGATAAATCAGAAGCGCGGTGGAGGAGGGGTCCCGGAGAAGCTGGTTGAGGAGCGGAACCATGTAGCAAAGGCTCTTTCCGCTCGCGGTGCCCGTGGCGATGGCGACGTTTCTCCCGGCGAGGAGGTTGTCCATTGCTTCGACTTGGTGGGAGTAAAGCTTCTCAATGCCCGCGGTTTTCAGAGCGGCGACGATCCTGGGGTCAATGGCGGCGGTCAGGTCGGAGTATCGCCCCTGGCGCGAGGGTATGGTATGGGCATGAACGATCTGCCTATCGCTCAGAACTTCTTTGCGAATGAAATCAAGTAACTTCACCTACGTTCGGTCTCCTATTCAATTCTGTCGGACCGGATGGCGTGTCGCGCGACGAGCAGTGCGCAATGACCTATCGGGCGAATCCGAATTTAGCTAATGCATCCTCGAATCTGCCGATGACGGCTTGCCAATTGTACTCTTTTCGGACATAGTCCGCTCCGTTCTTGCCGAGAGCGCGAGCGAGACGGCGATTGGTCAGGAGCAGATTCAGGATTTCCTCGAATTCGTGGTAGGTGTCGAAGAACAAGCCGCCATTGCTCTTGATGCAATGCTCGACGGTGACGGAGCATTTCGCGTTGACGAGGACCGGCGTTTGCGCGAGCCACGCTTCCATCAGCACGATGGAAAGGCTCTCGTTGAGCGAAGGCTGACAGAAGACGGTCGCGGCGGCAAAGGCGTCTCGCTTATCCTCCTCGGACAAATAGCCGAGGTCAACGACATATTTCTTGTCAACCGGCTGCAAGTCAAGGGCGCCGGTTCCCATCATCGCCAACTTCACGTCCGAGCGATTGTGTCTCTTGAAGACGCGGAAGTACTCGACCAGCAAGTCGCTGTTCTTGCCGCCCTCTCTTCGCCCTGCGTAGAGGATGAACGGCTCCGAGAACCGGAACTTCTTTCTGAAGCCGTCGGAATTGTACGAGCCCGCGGGCTCCATCCCCATACCCACGACGCAGGTCTTCCTGTCGGGGAGGTCGTAGAGTTCTTTTCCGAGGCGCCTCTCCGCCTCAGTGTTGAACATAACGGCTTTGACGTTGTCGAACAGCTCTTTGAAGATTCGCAGATGCGCGTAAGGCTCGTCGTGGAGGCAGGGGATCAGGACGGCTTTTTCGGCGACGACCTGAGCGCCCCAGTACGTCGTGCCGAACAGATAAGGCACGAAGAGGAACAGGTCGAAACTGTTTCTGCTCTGCTCGAGATGCTTGAACAGGGGGTCGCTGACGACGCTCTGGCTGATCCAGTCCTTCTCTTCCTCGAATGAGAGGTCGTGATACTTGACGATTTTCTCCTGGATTTCGAGGAAGCGAGAAATGTCACGGCTTTCGTTCACGAGGAAGCGCGTCACGCGAATGCCGTTCGATTCAGATTCTCCCGGCGGATAAAAGTTCTGCCAGGTGAAATGGTCTCGGGCGCAGGTTGTAAAGACCCTCACGGCGTAACCGCGCTGAACAAGCCGAATGGCCAGGCTCTTCGCCAGAACCTCGGCGCCGCCCGCAAGGTCCGGATCAAATCTTGGGACGACAAACGCGATTTTGGGCCTAATTCCCTTCAGCATACGTCTGACCTGTTGCTGTCCAGCGACCGGCGAAGTTGTCCACCGGCCACCGTTCCCACTCGTTTTGGAAACCCGCCCCTGACGTCCTCTACGACTAACCATACTGGGAGGCCCAGTACTTATCGCCGGGAACGCGGGCGAGTGATAACCCCGGGTCTTAGATAAATCGGCTCGACCATCTTCGTGGGGTCGAACTTTCCGGTGCTCACTTCGAAGATAGCCTGTCGGGCGATGTACTCCGCGCTCGGAAAAACCGCCGCTGCCTCAACCGTGCAACCCGATGGAAAGCCGATGGAAAGCTCTGGGAAATGCGCTTCCGCGTCCGGGCTGATGACAAGGGAGCCGGGCGCCACCCGCTGGGAAAGCTCTTCGCGCGAGAGGACGCTCAACCGACCGACTTCTGCAATCTCTCTACCGTTCCATTTGTAAGCGACGGAATAGAACCCTCCGATTTTGGCATCCACGATGACCGAAATGACGCCTGGGTGACCGGCACGCCGATAGGCTATCGCTTCGAGAGAGCAGACCCCGATGAGGGGCTTGCCAAGGGCAAAGACCAAGCCTTTCGCAAAGGCGATGCTCACGCGGACTCCGGTAAGAGAGCCGGGGCCGGTTCCGACGCCGACGCAGTCAATGCCGCTCCGCGAGACGCCCGCCTTCTTGAGGGCGGACTCGAGGGTCAAAAGGAGCTTCGCCGAGTGATTCAGCTCCGCATCAATCGTGGCTTCGAGCAAAAGGCGGTCGTCCTCGACAAGCGCGAGGTAACCCACCCTTGATGATGTGTCAATTCCTACACCAAGCATTTTTGCGGTGCGCCTAATCGGCGCGTCTGAAGGTCCACGCGGAATGAACTCAAGGATTCGCCCGTGACAGTCGGCAGATGCAGCGCCGAACCGGCATTCACGGCGCTGGCCCAAAGAACATCCCGATTCATGATAGCCGCAGGTGAGAAGAAAACGCAAATAGGAATTCGTCGCTGGCAGAACTCCCATCGCGCGACGCTTAGATGGAAAGGATCACCCAGGACCTGAGCGTCCCTTTCGCTGACGAGGCTGCGGGCGGTGGCCTGGCGTGCCGGCGCGGGCGTTTGATGGCGACCCGCCTGGCGCGGATTATGCTATAGTGTCGGTGCTGCCAGCGACCTACGTTTGTCTGCAATTGCGAAAGAGAGGAAGGCGATGCCAAAAACGGTCAGAACAGCACAAAAAGCGTACAATGATTCGCAGTTTCTGAACAGCCCGGAAGCGCGGCCGATCCGGATTCTCTCTGAGTTCTTTGGGCCCCTGAAGAGGTTCCAGGAGAACAACATAAAGGGGACAATCGTCTTTTTCGGCTCGTCTCGCATCGTGCCAGAGGAGAAAGCTCGGGCCGAATTCACCCAAATCAAGAAAAAAATCTGCTCCTCCAACAAACCGAATGCGGCGCTTCTTGCGGAATTGCGTCGGGCGGAGAGTCTGCTCGAAATGTCAAAGTACTATTCGGAAGCTCTCAAGCTGGCGAAGGAGATTACCCTGTGGTCGAAGAGCTTCTCGAACGGAAAGCGGTTTGTCGTGTGTTCGGGCGGGGGACCGGGGATCATGGAGGCGGCGAATCGCGGGGCATACGAAGCGGGGGGAAAGTCCCTCGGCCTGAACATTAGCCTCCCCGGCGGGGCGCAGGCCCCGAACCCGTACATTTCGCCCGGGTACGACTTTGAGTTCCACTACTTTTTCATGAGGAAGTGGTGGTTCTTCTATCTTGCCAGGGCGATCGTTTTTTTCCCTGGCGGCTTTGGGACGATGGACGAATTGATGGAGATTCTCACCCTCCGGCAGACCCGCAAAATACCGCACCAGTTCCCCATTCTCTTGCTTGGACGAGATTACTGGAAAAAGGCGATGAATTTCGACTTCCTGGTCGAGGCCGGGACGATAAGCCAATCGGACTTGAGGCTGTTCCGGTTTGTTGACAGCGCGGAGGAAGCGCTCGAGTATCTGAAGCGAATTCTGGAGAAGACCAAGGAAGCGATGCGATAAAACCTGCCCTCGCGGAAGATCAGGCGGGCGGCTTCCCTACCAGATCAAAGACCTTCCGGGTCACAAAGATTGGACTCTTCTTCATTTTGGCTATGGCGAGGCAATCGCTCGGACGGCCGTCAATCTCCACGATCTTCTTACCAAGCTCGTTCTCTTCCTTGAGGAAGAGCCGGGCAAAATAGGTGTTGTCGCGGAGGTCGTTGATGACGACACGCATGACGGTTACCCCAAGGCCGCCGAGGACGCTTCCGATGAGGTCGTGGGTGAGAGGGCGGGGCTTTTCCACCTCCTCAATGAACATCTTGATGACAGCCCCGATCGCTGGCTCTATGTAGATGGGAAATTCTCTCTCCTCGTCGCCAAGGACGATTGCACAGAAAGTCGAGGTCAACGCGATTTTCTTGATGTCAACGGGGATCAGGTCGTTTTCAGCCATGTTATCGTTTGATCACGCCAATGGTTTTGGTGCTTTGTGAGAGATGCATCGCCCCCCGACGCGGAGAGCGTGCATCGCTATTCTCTCCTTAAAGAGACGAGCCCAAGCCGCCGCTAAAAAGGGCGCCACCAAGTCAGTTTCGACCCGGTTGTCGCCATTGCGAGCAACATAATTAAGTGTCGAGGGGAACCTGTCAAGACAAATGTGTCCCCTCGTGTAACCCCTCAGTCTGCGGTGGTGACCTACACGGGGCTCGATCAGCAAAGAGTGGGGAGTCCTCTTGTGGCATGGGCATCTTGCCCATGATTCTCCACGGGTCCCGCCTATGGCGGGATGCCACTTTCCTTTTGACCCGGCTCCCGCCCTGACGCTTCGTTTTCCCCCCAACACTAAGGGGGTACCCGCTCGTGTAACCGCTCATTTACGGCGCGGGATAACCGCAGAGCACCCACAGAACAAATGGGAATGACATAGCCCTCCCTCTGCGCACTCTGCGGTTCCATGCCCGCCCCAGCGGCATCGAAAGCCGCAACTGGGGGATATCGCCCGAAATGTCGCTCGGTCGCTTAATCGGTCTCGAAATCTATCACGAACACGTCCGCGATGAGGGGACCGAGGCTTTTGCCGAATTCCTGATGCGCGGGGTGAGGGAGATACTCGTCCCTGGCTTTCGCATTCTTGAACATCAGGATGAAGCAGTGAGTGAGTCCTTTGTTGAGCTTCTCCGGGCTATTGTTGACCCCCGCCTGAAATCTGACAATCTGCGGTATCTTGTCTTTCAGCGCGGCGAACTCCTTGCAGACTTTGTCAATCTGCTCCTTCGTCACCTCCTCCTTGAATTTGAAGGCGACCACGTGAAGGACACGTTTCGGTTTCGCCTTTTCCTTTGATTTCGCTGCCGTCCCCTTCTTCTCCGCCGCTCCCAGAACACCGATGCACGACGCCATGACGGCAAGCGCCAACAGACCGTTCCAGAGTTTCATAAGCTCCTCCTTCCTTGGATCGCTTCGACAGAGTCAATACTGGGGTTCTGCTGAGCCACCGCATTCACCCATCTCACGCCCGTCGGCCCAAAGAGCCTCACACTTTCTCCGGCACCACGTACGGGTGACGGTACTCTCGCTTCAGATAGCGGTTGGCTTCCTCGTCGCCGACGAACGATTCTTTGGCGCCGTCGAAGACGAGCTTCCGATTGCCAACGCGGTATGAGATGTTACCAAGGTGGCAAAGCAATGTCGAGAGATGCCCCGTCTCGATGTCGGCGTTCGGTTTTTCGCGCGTGCGGACGCACGTCAGGAAATTCTCCAGATGATGCGGGAACGGCTCTCGCCCGTATTCAGAGGCGCCATCGCTGCCGTCGGGCGTGAACGTCTGCCAGCCGTCTCCGTGGCGACCGAGGTACATGAATCCGTCTGTCCCGAAGACTTCAATTTTCGTCGCGTTGAAGGGCCAGTTATGCCATCGGTCCGTCCCCCTCACTTCCGGCGCCGTTTTCTTCATGTACGGCGTCCAGAGCGTCAATTCAAAGACCATGGTCAGGTTCTCGTACTCGTAGGTGACGATTTGCGTGTCGGGTGTCTCGGCGCCGTCGTTGAAGTGGAAAATCCCGCCCGTGCAGCTCACCGATTTCGGATAATCTTCGCCCACGACCCAGCGGGCGAGGTCCATCTGATGAACTCCATCGTTGATGATGTCGCCGCCGGAGAAATCCCACCACCAATTCCAGCAGCCGCCGAAGAAGCGATTGCGGTTGTACGGTTTTTTCGGGGCGGGTCCCAGCCAGAGATCGTAGTCCACTCCGTCGGGGACCGGCTCGTCCGTTCCGGCTTGAAGAACCGAGCGGGTCTTCATGTTCAGGACGCGGACAAGGTGAATCTTTCCCAGCTTGCCGGAGCGGATGAATTCGATTGCGTTCTTGACGTACGGCCCGCTTCTGCTCTGCGTTCCGAGCTGCACGACGCGGTCGTATTTTCGGGCGGCCTCGACCATTTTCCGGCCCTCCCAGACGTTGTGAGAGGCAGGCTTTTCGACATAGACGTCCTTTCCTGCTTGACAAGCCCAGATGGTGGCGAGGGCATGCCAGTGGTCGGGCGTCGCAATGACGAGGACATTGACCTGCGGGTCTTCGAGAATCCGGCGAAAATCCTGCGTGGTGTTCGGCCGCTTCCCCTGGATGGACTCAATCGCCTTTGCCCGCGGCTCCAAGAGGCGACTGTCCACGTCGGAAAGATACGCCACCTCGACATCTCCTCGAGCCGCAAACGCCCGCGCAAGGAAATCTCCGCGTCCGCGAACTCCCATGACGCCGACGATAATCCTGTCGCTCGCGGCGACGCCGTTCCGCCTGGGCGCACCCGCCACCGCCACCACGCCAAAACCTGCCGCAACAGAGTCCCTCAAAAACCTCCGACGAGTAATCGGTTCCATCCTTCTCCTCCCTTTCGAGCTACCTGCGAATTCTTCAGTGAAATGCCTGCGAGGCGCAGTCAACCCTTACGCCCTGCGATGCGCCTCCATGTGCCATGCTATCCCGCTGGCCAGCACGCTGCAAGGGTGTGGCTCTATTTCGGCGGCATCAAACGGTGCTTTTCTTGGCGAGCGATGCCTTCCGCCGGCTTCCAGCCGGTCCCCCTTGTTAGCCACCTGCTTCAGCGGGTGGTGTAGCAGATGAAGCCACCCCTCCCCATCTTTCAGCAGGCTTCAGCCTGGCTTCTCGACCAACGCATTCATGCGAAATATGCCACTAAACCGGAGCCACACACTCGGAGCGCGGGCCCGCTGGACAACCAACGTGAGGGGCCTTACAATTATTGTCCAGGTAGGGCGGGGCCCTGGGCCTCTGCCAACTTCCCGGTTAGTGTCTCACTCTGGCAGACTCACCTGCAAGAGGTTATTGGCAAGGAGGGCCCTCAGGCGATGCTCAGGCTCTTGTTAGACAACACCATCATAAACTTGTTATCGGGCCAAGCGAAGCTGTCGCGGCATGAGCGGGACCGGCTGAGAGTGGGCCTGCGGAGAAAGGTCGCCCAGGAAGAGTGGCGGGTGGTTGGAAGCGTGCCGCTCATAGAGGAGATGTGCGGCATCGGGGACCGTACCAAGTATGAGGTCGCCTCCTCTTTGTACTGGGACCTTATACGGGGCCGCATCCTTAAGCCATGGCAGTACCGGATTCGCGCGGAGATGGAGAAGGGCTCCGCCCTGACGGGAGAGGAAATGGAGCTCGACAAACAGCTAATCCAACGCATTCGCGGCAGGGCGACTGACCCGGCGCGTATGAGGCACCTTTTAGAGGGCGTCCAACGAGGCAAACGCATGTACCAGGCCGTTATCAGGGAGATGACGGCCAACATCAAACTTGACGAGCGTTGGCGCCAGTTGGGGCCGTATGGGAACATAACGCAGTGGTTCCACGACTGGAAAGACCCCTTGTTCGATCTCCTTCTCCGCCATTCCAGAGGTGAGTCAGGCTTTGCGACGGGCGGCCCGCTTGCCGGCACCCCGCGACCGGACTTGGAGGAGCTGCCCGCGACACGAGCCTGGGTGTGGTTCATGGTCACGAAGCTGTACGAGCACCTGGTTCTTGGACTGCGCGTGGACAAGGGGGATAAGTACGATATGTCATACTATATTGATGCCTTACCAGGCGGCCATCTCGCGACCGAGGACCCCTGGCTGATCCAGACTTGCCAGCGTATGCCGGACAGTCGCGTGTCGGTCCTACGGCTCGAGTTGTTAGCGGAGATGCTCGGCGAGCAGCGCATCGCGCAGAAAGTTCGTGTCCCGGCAGCCGTACCATAGAGGCGGAACGTGGCCAGCCGACGGCTTGGAGCGCTGCTATGCCAACGAAGGGGCTCTCCCTGGCCGCCTTGGTCAGCACACTCGGTCCCTTGCGCCCCCGCTTCTGCCTTTCGTCAGGGTTCGGAGGGTCCATAATCGGGATTAGGTGCTGGCAGTTGGGCGTTGACGGCGCGGCGCCAACGGTCGAGGTTTGCATGCAGGTCGGCGGCCTTCTGGGGCATCGCAGGAGCAAGGTTTTTCGTTTCGCCAATGTCCTCTTTGAGGTTGTAAAGCTCCAGTCGCCCGTCCTCGAAGAATTCGATCAGTTTGAAGTCACCGTCGCGGATAGCTCCGGAGGGCGTGGCGCCGCCTGTGTGGTAGTGGGGGTAATGCCAGTAAAGCGACCTCGGCTGGAGCGAGCCGCTCTGCCTGAGGAGCGGGACGACGCTCACGCCGTCAACCACATGTCCCGGAGTATCTTTGACCCCGGCAATCTCGAGGATGGTCGGGTAGAAATCCACGCTGATAACGGGAACATCGCACTCGCTGGCGGGCTTAGTCACTCCCGGCCAGCGGACGATCATTGGCTCGCGGACGCCGCCCTCGTATAACGTGCCCTTGCCAGCTCGGAGAGGCACGTTCGACGTAACGGGAATCAGCCCGCCATTGTCGGACATAAACATCACGACCGTGCGGTCGGCGATGCCGAGGTCGTGGAGCTTTCGCATCACCCGCCCGATGCCCTCGTCCACGCTCTGGATCATCGCCGCATACGTGGGGTTGTTCTGGGCATCCTCCGGCTTCACTTTTTGCTTGTATCTGGCGATAAGCTCCTTCTTCGCCTGAAGCGGGGTGTGGACGGCGTAATGCGACAGATAGAGAAAGAAAGGCTTATCCTTGTTCTTCTCGATGAAAGTCTCCGCTTCGTCCGTGAGGCGGTCCGTGATGTATTCCCCTTCGCGTCCGGTCAGTATGTTTGGGATCTTGTACGGATAGAAATAGCTGGGAGGATGACCTCTATGGTCACCGCCGAAGTTCAAGTCGAAGCCCTGCTCGTCGGGATAAAAGGATTTTCCGCCGTCCGGGGAACCCGGCGGTCGCGAGAGATGCCACTTGCCGATGCTGGCGGAGACGTAACCAGCGGGCTTGAGCGCCTCGGCAATGGTTACCTCCTCGAGCGGGAGTTGCAGGTTGAAATCGGGGACACGAAGTTTCGCGCGGGGGCGTTTGTGCCCGGGAATCCAGTCGGTCAAATGAAGGCGGGCGGGGTATTTACCAGTCAAGATGCTCGCTCGGGTCGGGGAGCAGACCGGGCATGCGGCGTAGGCGTTGGTGAAGCGCATTCCCTCGGTCGCAAGTCTGTCAATGTTGGGCGTCTCATAAAAGCGGCTGCCATAGCAGGCGAGGTCGCACCAGCCCAGGTCGTCAATGAGTATAAAGACGAAGTTGGGGGTTCGCGCGGCGGGAAGCTCGGAGTGGGCTTTTCCCAGGCGCGCTGCGAAAACCGAGCCAAAAGCGCCCAATGCGGCGTGCCCCGCCGTCCTGAAAAACTGTCTTCTATTGACGTTCCTCATGTTCTCTCTCCGTGAGGCGGGTCCCAACGTTCTGGGGCCGCGCCTCGATTCACGAGCCACCTGCTTTTGCCGCCCGAGGGGCCTGCCCACCACATTTGACCCTAATACTCTATACCCCTTCTGGCGTGCGTACCGCAATCAAAGTAATGCTTGATTTTCCTCATCTCGGTAACGAGGTCCGCGTGCTGAATCAGAGAAGGGGAATCTACTCGTCCCGTGAGGATGAGTTCTGTTTCCGGGGGCTTGCGGGATAGCTTCATCAGCGAGACTATCTCGTTTTCGTGAAGAATCCCAAGATGGACGAGGCACAATATCTCGTCGAGAATAACGACGGAATGGGTTTTGCGCCGAAGCAGGTCCGCGGAGAGTTCGTAACCGCGGCGACCCTCCCGAACGTCCTCCTCGGTTATCCCTTCCCTGAAAGGGCAGCCGACGCGAAACCTCGACAAGCCGCAGGAGACGATTTCAATATTGGGAATGGAACGAAGGGAAGTCCGCTCGGAATAGAGTTCTTGCGAGGGGTCGCCGCCCGGCTCGCCTTTGTCAAAAAAGACGATGGCGACTTTCAGCCTGGCCCCCGCCGCCCTTATCGCGAGGCCGATTGCTGCGGAGGTCTTTCCCTTGCCGTCGCCGAGATAAAGATGAATCATGCCTGCGCCTCCGCCTTCCGATGATTATCAAATCGAGCACACTGTGCCCAACAGCCACTCTCGCCGGCGGAAAAGGACTGCTCTCTACGGTTGGACCGTCTTGCCCACCGCTTCCGCAACCCGACGGACGCTGTCCATGAGCCGAGCGAAATCCTCCGGACGAAGAGACTGCTCTCCGTCGCTCAAAGCCTTCTCCGGACTGGGGTGAACCTCAATGAGTAGTCCGTCAGCCCCGGCGGCGACGGCCGCCCTTGACATGGCTTCCACATATTCGCTCCGACCGGTGCCGTGGCTGGGGTCAACAAAGACCGGCAGGTGTGTCGCCTCTTTGAGAGCGGGCACGGCACTGAGGTCAAGCGTATTTCTCGTGCCGTTCTCGAACGTTCGTATTCCCCTTTCGCAGAGGACGACGTTCATGTTGCCGCCGGACAGGATGTACTCCGCCGACATGAGGAGCTCGGTTACGGTGGAAGCCCTTCCCCGCTTGAGAAGAACAGGTTTTGGCTGATTGCCAAGCTCTTTGAGAAGGCTGAAGTTGCTCATGTTCCTCGCGCCGACCTGGAGAATATCCGCGTATTCGGCGACCAACGGGATGTCCTTGGTGTCCATGACTTCGGTGACTATTGGAAGCCCCGTGAGCTCTCTCGCGCGGGCGAGATATTTCAACGCAGGCTCGCCGTGCCCCTGGAAGCTGTAGGGGGACGTCCTTGGTTTGAAAGCCCCTCCCCTCAGAATCGCGGCGCCCGATTCCTTGACGCTCCTGGCGACGGAGAAGAGCGACTCCTCGTCCTCGACGGAACAGGGACCCGCCGCGACCACGATTCGATTTCCGCCGATCTTGACCCCGTTGACGCGGATGACCGTATCGTCTTTCTTCAGCTCCCGGCTGGCCAACTTGTAAGGTCGGAGGATGGGAATGACCTTTTCGACCCCGGGCAGGACGTCCAGGAAAAGCTTCCCCGTGTCGGGCTGCGCGCCGATGACGCCGATGACGGTCCTTTCGACGCCTTCGATCGCCTGGTAGCGTAATCCTACGCGACGAATCTCCTGATAGACTCGCTCCTTTTCCTCCTGCGTTGCGTTTCTTTTCATGACGACGATCATGATTACCTCCCCGAATCAAGCTGATTCATGTTCGCACTGGTTGCTCCGATTTGCCAATAAAAAAACAGCCTCGGAACTTTCGGGGGTCCCGAGGCTGATCCAAACTCCTCTATCAGGCTATCTCAAGGACTCCCCCTCGAGAGGCTGCTAAAGTAAAAGTACCAGTACCAGGCTGTGCGCAGAATGTCGCCTTCATGGAGCCCGCGGCGAACGAGCGTCAACGACGTATCGCTTAGTTTCTTGTGCCGTGTACTGGTTCCTGTTTGCATTTCTACCTCAGATTTTGGCTGCTATATACCTGCTCGTCGCTCCATTGTCAAGCTTTTCTTTGTCGAAATACAGCCTCACAGGAACGGCGCCAAGCAGCGTGAGCCGAAATTCGCTATTTTCCGACGACTTTCAATTCTATCGCGGGAGTTGCTCCGCCGCCTCGGACCTTCGCACTCTTGATGGTCGCCTGAGACAGCTTCTTGAAGAGGTCGGTATCGCTCTGCATATTTTTCAGGACATTCTTGCTGTGCATCTTCATCAGGAACGCCGGATAGGGAAGCTTGCCGACCTTCGCGAACGGCGCCGCCGAGAATTTCATCTCGCCCTTGCTCTTATCCACTTTCCCGAAGAGCTGAAACAGCGTCTGCTTTCCGAAAACCCGGACATACATCCTGACCGCAATCTCGTCCTCCTTCGCGCCGTTGCCGAAAGCGACCTGGACGTTCTCCAGCTTCACGAGCTTGCCTTTTTCGACGTTCGAGACAAGCTCGGCGATGTGGGAGTTCAATTCCTTCTGAGTGACCGTGACGGAAGCAGTGCCCTTGTTCTTGATCGCGTCCTCGAGCTGCTTCTTCTTTTGGACGAAGCTCTTGGCCGCGGCTTCGGAGGTGGGGATGGCGGAGATAGGGGGAGTGACCTGCGTCAGATAAACCGCGAACCCCACGAGCAAGATGATCGCGATGCGAATCGCGTTGATGATGACGCCCTTCGTGCGAAGCTCCCTCGGAGTCAGAGCCGATTTGTCTTTTTTCCGTCTCCTCTTTTTCCCGGTAGTCTTTTCATGAATATTCTCGACGGTGATCTCGTCAATAATATCCAGTTTCTTCCCGCATCCACGGCAGAATATGGCGCCAAAGCGGTTTTCTACCCCACAATTTGGACAAGTGAGCATCTGTCAACTCCTCACAGTATTCGTTGTTCCTTGAGCCGAACTTCTCCTAATAGAGTACCTCACAGCCGCCGCCATGTCAACGGGGAATCAGGACGCGCGGCAACCGCTCACTTTCAGGAGGGACTCACCGCAGCCGCTCATGGACTTCGTTCACCCGGAGACCATGAAAATGGTGGGGGGGGTTACGCTTCAGTTGCGCATGAGCCAGCCATCGCCTGATGCGCGATCGGCATGGTGGGGCTACAACACCAATCCCCCAGGCACTGGTTGCCGGTCTTCAGCCGGCACTCCCTTTAGCCACGGGCTTCAGCCCGGGGTCAGCGTCCCCGTCGCAACATTCTTCTCGGAGCCGGCTTTAGCCGGGCTTCTCGGCCCCATCGGGTTCGCCCCGTTCCCACCACTCACCCGTAGCCACGCCCCTGGCCCCACAACACCGATCCTCGAGGCACAGAACGCAAAGGAGGCAGACAGGATAATGGCGCCCTCGGCCCCACACAGGATGAACACGATGTCCGATTCACCGCGGATGCACGCAGATACACGCCGATATACACCCTTCAATCCATGTGCGTTCATCTGCGTCCATCTGCGGTTCCTGATGATCCCGTCAATCCTGTTATCCTGTCAGAATTCTTCTTCTCTGCGGTCTCTGCGGTCCTATCCCCTGGGGTTGCCCCTGACCTTTGCGCTAAGGGCGGGAACTCCCTCGCCCGGGACCCGCAATTTCCAACACCGCTTTTTTCAGGCAGAACGTGTAATAGCCGCCATCGAGACCGGAGAAAAGCAGCCACATCTCTTTGCCGTCGCGGCTCATCCACTTGGTCGGGAATTTGTGATGGTAGGTCCGGGAACCCTGGGACCAGTCGTCATCGTAATAGACCGTCGTCCAGGGACCCCACGGTTCCGGCGCGTCGAAAACCCCGAGGGCGGGTGTGTGCGTGGCCCTGTTCCCCGGCGGGCGGTGAGAGGTCGTCAGAATGTATCGCCGCAACGGGGCATTGTATGTCATCGCTATTCGCTGCGTGCCGTTCGGGTCGGTGAAAATGGGTTTGCGTTTTGTGATGTCCGGGGACCAAATGGGCTTGCCTTCCGTGGCCACACCAGCTAAGAACTCGTAGCCGTTTCTGTCCGCGACCTTCTGCTTGGGCGCCCTTGCCAACACGATGTCCGGCGAATAGCCGTACGCGCTGTCGTTCGCCTGAGAAACAATGTAAACGTAGTTGTCTCTCGCGCCCTGGTAACTCTTTCCGAACTGGACAAATTCAGGACAGCCGAAGGTGTCCGAGAAGTGCCAGTCCGCCCAGGTCCAATGGGCGCCGCCATTGGTTGACCCTGCGAGCCTCGAATTCGTGGGGTCGTTCGCGCCGGGCGCCTTGTAGTTCCTCACGAACATGTAAAGGGTCTTGTCCACCATTAACAAGCCGCTTGCCTTGATCCCGCTCGGCCCCCCGCCCTTGATGGTATCCGCGTCGGAGACGAAATCTTCGCCGCGGTGCTTGGGCGGGTCGCCGAGAATCTTCGCGAAGCCGAGAGACAGGTCTGGTTTCCTTTTCCCGAATCCCTCTCCGTCGCCATAGGCTGTGATCTGGAGATCGTCGCCCGCCCAGGTTATGGGCCAGTTATCGCCCGCCCTATTCTTCAACTTGAGGACATTCTCGCCCCAGGTCAGGCTCGTGATGATGGGGCTCTGCGGATACGGGGCGGACGAAGATGTCGCTCCAAATCCGCCGCACATGAGAAACGGAACGAGGACCAGTATGGTCGCAGCGCATTTACCCATGTCGCGTTCACCTTTCTAAAACGGAAAATGCTCTGGTTGCACAAGTAGGCCCGTCTTCGGCTTGCTCTGGCGCCTGCGTTCTCCGCGGCTTCCACTACTTCCTACGGCTTACGGATGGCAATGCTTCGCACGGACATCTTCATGTTTTTGAACTCTTCCCCAGCATGGACCTGGAAGCCGATCTTGCCGCGGTCGGTCGTCGTGTCGTGGACATCGGCGACCTTCTTGTCGTTAAGGAAGATCGTCACGTGATCTCCAAGAGCTCGGATCAAAAACGTATTCCAGCCGTCGCGGTTAACGAGCTTCTCATCGGTGTTCATCGCCAGGAACATCTTGCCCGGACAATAGAGCGTTCCCGTCCAGCAGACCGGGTTCTTCCACTCGAGGATGTCTGCCTGATAGGCTTTGTCCGGCCCCTGGTAACGAAACCAGACGCCGGAGTTCGCCGGCCAGGCAACCTTGAAGTTCACATAGAGTCCAAAGTCGCCGTAGCCTTCTTCGGTGAGGAGTTCGCCAACGCCGCCGGTCTCGCTTTGCTGTCCGACCAGCATACCATCCTCGACGGTCCATTTCGCGCTGCCGACCTTCTCCCAGCCGGTGAGGTCCTTCCCATTAAAAAGGGGAACAAGCCCTTTCGGCAGTGCCGCCCAGCGGACGGAATTGACGATGATTTCCCGATAGGTGGGGTTACTGTACACGTTGTTATCGTGCCCGGACTGGATGAAGACGACGCGCGAGTTGCCGCACATCCTCGTCCAACCGATCTTCGGCCCGCTCGATGGGTCGTCCGTGGTCAGGAAGACGTTCGCGTCCGGGGCGACGCGGAAGTTGTTGTACGTCTCGTCCTTGATGACGAAATCGTCCAGTCCGTAGGTGATGGGGTGGTCTTTGTTCACCTTGACCTTTATTTCCTTGCCGAACGCGACGCCGCTCTTGCCGTACTTCCCGCCATCCTCGACGCGGTCGTTCAGGTAGAACTTGCCTCCGGTAATTTTGAAGAACTCCGGCCATTCCTGATAGGAAGCCATGGAATGATGGAGCGCGACAAGCCCCTTGCCTTTCTGGAGGAGCCTCACAAAGGCTTCCTTCTGAGAGTCGCTTGTGTCCTGCCACATGTCGTACAGGACAATCACGTCGTACTTATCCGCTTCGCCGCTTTCGAGGAATTTGTTCGCTTCCGGTTGGGCCACTTCTTTGAACACGATGTCCTCATAGCCCTGAAAGAGCTTGAAGAACCCGTCTCGTTCGAAGTCGTGCCCGCCGGTCACAATGAGGACCATGATTGTCAGCTTTGCCAATGCAGTTGCCATGATTGGTTTCTCCTCTTGTCTGTTTACGGCTTCAGGATTTCTCACCGCAGAGAGCACGGAGGACGCTGAGAAAATGATTTGGAGCCATCTCTGCGGTCTCGGCGTCCTCTGCGGTTAATATCTCAGAGCTCATAACTCGGCAGCTCCCACGGCTTGCGGTACTCCCGCCGGTACTGCTCGCATTGCATCGCGTCCTTGTCTCCAACGATGACGCCTTTCTGACCATCCCATTTTATGCTACGCCCGACGCGGTACGCAATGTTGCCGAGATGACACAGGACGGTCGTATAATACATGGATTCGATGTCGGAGCGAGCTTCTTTTCTCGTTTTGATGCACTCGAGGAAGTTGGCGGTGTGATCGCCCGCGGGGTTCAGCGTCGAGGGCCTTTCCCTCGTGCCGTCCACCGTCCACCTCTCGCGGTCAACAATGAGCCAGCCCCTCT
>CAZFAP010000016.1:0-43712 GCA_964516325.1 uncultured Verrucomicrobiota bacterium | reverse complement strand
ACCAAAAACCGCAGACGGCGTCGCCGATTTCTGAAGGCGCCAACCCGGGCCCGGAAGTCCTGAGGGACAGTTTCATTCAGTACCTCAAGGAGGTGCGCGATGCGTCCCCTCACACACTCCGCAACTACGCGACCGACATAACCGCCTTTGTGAATTTTCTTCGGCACATTTCTCCGTCTTACGAATTGAAATACGTGGACCGCTCGACGGTGAGGGGGTATCTGACCAAGCTCTACGTTGATCGAAAAGCGAAGGCAACGGCGCAGAGGCAGCTTTCCGCGCTCAAGAGTTTCTTCAAGTATCTCGTTAGAGAAGGCTTCCTGGCTCGCAATGTCCTGTCATTTATCAGCACTCCGAAAGGGGAAAGGCGCCTTCCTCAATTCTTGGATACCGGAGAGGTTATGCGACTCATTGAGGCGCCGGACGCTTCCAGCCTCCCCGGTCTTCGTGACCGGGCCATTCTGGAGCTTCTTTACAGCACGGGAATCCGGGTCAGCGAGCTTGTCGGGCTAAACGTCGAGGATGTTGACCTCGCCGGAGAAGTGGTGAAGGTGAGAGGCAAAGGGAAGAAGCAGAGGATTGCGCCGATGGGACGCTATGCGGCTCTTGCCCTCGGAGACTATCTCAACAGCCCCAGGCGAAGGGGCGGCGCCTCGCCCGGAGACCCCGTGTTTCTCAACAGGACTGGCGGGCGCATCACGACGAGGAGCGTGGCTCGCATCGTCGCCAAATACGTTCGACAGACCGCCCTGAAAATCGGAATCTCCCCGCATACCCTGAGACACACGTTCGCGACGCATCTGCTCAACGCAGGCGCCGATCTGCGGTCCATCCAGGAGCTTCTCGGGCACAAGTCCCTCTCGTCAACGGTAATTTACACGCACGTCTCCACGGAGAAAATGCAGGAAGTCTATTCCAGGTCGCATCCCAGGGCATAGTCCGGGTCGGCCGACAGGCGAGAGCCGCCAGTGCACACTGCGTGAGCCGATGAAAGGCGAATCATTCTTTCTCAATGGGTTCTCCCGGCTGCATGTTCATTCTCTATGACGCCGCAATAATCGCTCTGTTGATAGCGCTGCTCCCCTACTTCGTGTTTCGGGTCCTGAGCGAGAAAAAACGCAGAGTGGGCCTCTACCAGCGCCTGGGCTTCATCCCACGCAGGGCCATCCGGGCGCGAACGAGCAAATCCGTCATCTGGGTGCACTCCGTTTCCGTCGGGGAAGTTCTCGCGGCGGCGCCCCTCATCGAGGAAATCCGAAGAGAATTTCCTGAATATCAACTCCTTCTCTCGACGACGACCGTAACCGGCCACTCGGTTTGCCTCAAGAGAGTCGCTGCCCCGAGCGACATTGTGATCTACTTTCCCCTGGATTTTTCGTTCGCCGTCCGGAGGGTTATGACGCTTTTCTCGCCGAGGGCCATCGCCCTGATGGAGACTGAAATCTGGCCCAACCTGATCCGGCTGGCCAACAAAAGAGGGGTCAAGCTCCTGCTGGTTAACGGGCGGCTCTCCGATAAGAGCTTCCGCCGGTATCAGAAGGTCAAACGATTGGTTCGTCCCCTGCTTCGGTCTTTCTCTTTCATAGGCATGCAGACGGGACAGGGAAAGGAAAGAATGCGGAGGCTTGGGGCGCCAACCGAGGCCGTGGGTGTTACCGGCTCCATGAAGTATGAGGCGGCGTTGTCTTCGGCGCCGTCCAATGCGGAGGTTCAAAGGCTGCGCGGAGAACTGGGAATCCCCCACCGCAGAGTGATAATTGCGGGGAGCACCCACCGGGGAGAGGAGCAGCTTGTCGCCAAAGCATATCTCGAGCTCAAGCAGAAGTACCCCGATCTTTTCCTCGTCATCGCACCCCGGCACCCGGAGCGCTTTGTGGAAGTGGAGAACTGGCTCAGACAAAATGGCATCCCCCATTATCGCAGGTCAGGGGCAGTGCCCACGAAAGCGTTACCCGGGGTGATGCTCCTCGATTCTCTCGGCGAGTTGATGAAGCTCTACGCCGCCGCAAGCGTGGCTTTTGTCGGGAAGAGCCTGACGCAGAAAGGAGGGCACAATCCCCTCGAACCCGCCGCCTGCGGCAAGCCGGTTGTTTTCGGTCCTCACATGGAGAATTTCAGAGAGGTTGCCGACGTTCTGTTGTCGGAGGGCGGCGGCGTCGAGGTCTCAAGCTTTCGGGAGCTGGTCTCCGCTCTGGACCGTCTTTTAGGGGACGAAGCCGCCGCCGCAGAGACGGGGCGTCGTGCCCGGAAAAGCGTCGAGGCACGAACGGGAGGAGTTGCTGCGACCGTCTCTCGCCTCCGTCGGATTCTTGGCCAGAGCTCAGCGACAGCCAGGGGGCGAATTCAAAACCGCCAAGCGCGCTGAGGCACGGCAACAACCACGCGGGGACATGTTCTGCCTGGGAGCATCCCTCAGCTCCACACGGGGCGACATCCCGAAACGAAACCCGGCCCGTGGGCTTGCCCAGCGCGTCGCTTCGATGTATCATGATTACGTGCACGTTGACGAGCAAATTGCTTTTCAACCTCCGAGAAATTGCACTCGAACAATGAGCCGCAGAGTTCTGTCTCATATTGTAGTCGTCTTTGCCGTATTCCTCACCCTGACCGGCTGTCTTCTCAACACGCCGGAGCAGGTCGTCAAGCGGTTCATAGGCCATCTCAAAGCCATGGAGTGGAGCGAAATGGCTTCGCTCGTTGACTGGCCTCAGTCTTCCCAGTACTTCCCCGGCCTCCCGACGACAAATAAGGGCGAGGACGAGAAGAAAAAGGAGGTGATGCAGCGCATCGCCGAGAACCTGTCCCACTTCCCCGTGCGAACGAAGACTCCCGATCAAACACAACACGAGTTTCTCTATTTGAAGATCGCCAACATGAAGTACATGACGAAAAGCAAGAGGTGGGCATGGTTGGAAGTCGAAATCACACTCGACGCCCGGGCAAAGACGGTCCAGATTCTCGTCATGAAAATCAATCGCCTATGGCGGGTTGTTCTCACGGATAGCCTTCTCAAATGACTCTGGCAATCAATGCACTTGAGTCTGATTCACAAACGGAAATTTGCTGCGAAAGGAGCTGTGCGCCGATGACTCGTTGGAGAAGCCTCATAAGTTGCGCCGCAGTAGTGTGTTTAGTCTGTCTCGCACCCGGATGTCGCAAAGAGAAGGAAAAGCAGCCGCACAAGGAAGCCGCCACCAAAAGGGTGGATGTTCGCGCGAGGAACGCCTGCGAGAAAGCCGTCAAAGGTTACCTCGACGCTCTGGCGGCGAAAGACTACCGAAAGGCAGTGGATTCCATTGACGTGGATGAGATGATCCGACAGGGGCAGGAAAAGCCAGTCGGGTCCGCCGCCGCGGCCCCCGGCGATGCTGACCAGTTGAGAGAAATGCTCGTCTCGATGCTCGAGAAAGGCGGTCAGAAAGCGGGACAACTCTCCTACGACATCCTCGGGTCGAAGGTCTCGAAAGATCAAGCGACGGTTCAGGTCGAGGTTTACAGGGACGGCAAGTTGTCCGACAAGGCGGAATACGCTCTCACCAAGAGGGGCGACAACTGGCTGCTTAAGGGGACAGCGATTCGCGCACTGATGCCGCCCATGAAGATGGCGCCCCCAATGAAACCAACCGAATAGGAGCAGTCTGATCGAGCTGCCGAATCCCATCCCCCGCGCGGTCACGATGCTCTCAACGAGTGAAACGACTCGCCGTCGCGGCAGCTATCTGGGGACCCGAATTTCCAGGACTCCGCCGGACACGCCCTCCTGAAGCTGGACGACTATTCGGACGCTTGTCGTGTCAATCGGGTCGAAGCTCACCCGGTTGAACGCGTCCTTGACGGTCTCGTAGCGTGAGGCGCCGGCGACGGGCCGCCACGTCTCGCCGTCGAGCCACTCCACCGCCCACGACTTCGGCACACGGCACCCCCCCACCCCTGTGTCATCGAACCAATAGACCTCCACGCACGACATGCGTTTTGGCTCCTTGAACGTCAGGCTCACCCACTCGCCTGTGCCCTTGTGGTCCCACCACGTGTGGCGGCGGAGCGAATAGTCGGAGGAACTCGATGGCACCACACCGTCGTTGATCGCGCGCACATCCCCGTAGGTGAACGACGCGGAAGGCTTGGCTTCTCGAGCAATCGTTGGCGGCAGTTTTGGCTCTGCGAGCGCTGTCGTCTCCGGCAGCCAAACGACCATCTCCCCCGCCTCTCGATTGTCCCATGCATGATACGGAACGGCCACAATCGCGACTTCTTCCTCCGACGGGACAGGCTGGTAGAGAACATCGCACCACTCGACAGGCTTCCGTCGCAGCGCTTTCCCTTTGAGCGCCATGATGCCGCCGAGAAGGTCCGCCCGGAAATGAGCCTCCAACTTCGCATCCGGCGGCAGGGCAACGTCTCTCACCGAGCCATTGTTATCCACGCCCTCGAGACAATACACAATCGGTCCCCGCTGGAGCGCCACTCGCCCAACATCCGCTGCCACCCTCGGATTCGCGGCGATACGCTCAACAGGCATTGGGAACTCAAGCGAAATCGTATCGCCCCGACGCCACTGGCGGCTAATCCGAAGGTAGCCATTTTCTCCCGGAGAGGCGTCAACTGCGTTTCCATTCACTTCGGCTTTCGCATCCTGGCACCAGCCCGGGATGCGCAGGTTTACGTCAAAAGACGCTGGCTCAGCGGGGTTGACCGTCAGCTTCACCTCGCCCGCCCACGGATAGTCTGTCTCCTGGATTAGCTCGACCTGCTTCCCACCGACGGCCATCTTCGCCTGGCTCGCTGCGTAGAGGTTCACCCAGAGCCCCTCCGCCGATGTCGCATAGACAAAACCTCCGACCTGCGGGACTATCCGCGCGATGTTCGGCGGACAGCACGCGCACCAGTACCAGGGCTGCCGATGATGATGTCCGCGACTCCCCAGAGGATTGACGTAGAAGAATCTCTCGCCGTCAAGCGACACGCCCGAAATGACGCCGTTGTAAAGCGCCCGCTCCAGGACGTCAGCATACCTGGCTTGGCCATGGAGCAAGGTGAGCCGGTAATTCCATAGCGCCAACCCAATGCCAGCGCAAGTCTCGGCATAGGCGGAGTCGTTCGGCAAATCGTACGGGACGGTGAAACCTTCGTTATGCGCCGATGGTCCAATGCCGCCAGTGACGTACATTTTCCGCTGCGTCGCGTCGCCCCAGATGCGCTCCATGGCTCCGATGAGAGCCTTATCCTCGGTTCTGGCCGCGACGTCCGCGACGCCGGAATAGAGGTACATCGCCCGGACGGCGTGCCCGACAATTTCGCTCTGTTCTCTGACGGGGATGGCGTCCTGAGAGTAGTCCCGATTCGCATATCCTCGCTTGTCAATGAAGAACTTCGCCAGGTCGAAATATTCCTTCTTGCCGGTAGCGTCGTGGAGCTTCACGAGGGCGAGCTCAATCTCTTCGTGTCCGGGCACGCCAATGCGACGCCCCTCACCAAAAGTGTTCGCAATATGGTCGGCAAACCGAGTGGCGACATCGAGGAGATTTCTCTTCCCCGTGGCGCGGTAGTGAGCGACCGCCGCCTCAAACAGATGCCCGGCGCAGTAAAGCTCGTGCTTCACCGGCAGGTCCGTCCACCGTTTGTCCGGCTCCACGAGGGTGAAGTACGTGTTCAGGTATCCATCCTTCTGCTGGGCAGCCGCGAACTTCGCGATCAACTCATCCAGCTGCTTGTCCAGCTCGGGGTCGGGATGCAGAGCGAGAGAATAGGATGCCGCCTCGACCACTTTATAGACGTCGGAATCGTTGAAGAAAATGCCGTCGAACTTCCCCTGGATGAGACCGCCTGCAACCTCGAAGTTGCGAATCCGATTGGTGATTTCACACTGCTTCAGGCAATGTGGGATCGTCACGGTCCGGTTGATCCCGATTCGGGGCGCCCAGAAGTGATCCGTCAACTTTACATCCGTCAATGGCACGGCATTCAGCCGCGCGATAGACTGAGATGCCTCCGTGTCGCAACAAACCAGCGGAACCACAACTGCAACCATAACAAGCAGCAACCCCAGGCTTTCAACGTGCATCATTTTCGATGACCTCCTCATCCTCCTGCGTTCTAAAATACCTCACGGTTACCGCGGCAAACAATCGTGCTCACGTCGAGCTGCCAGCGACGAGACTCGAGTTCAGCGTCAGCGCTCGACTTCGCGACCGGCGCCCTCCAGAAGCATCCTCGTAATTCAGGGAAAGGTCAGCCGCTATTCCGGCAGAACGACGGCACAGCGGAATCCGAGGTTATTTCCTTTTAGCTCGGGACGAATCCATCCAAAGGAGGTGACTCGTACGCGGACTTCGCCGTCGAACCACGAGCCGCCCTTTGCTACGTACCCCTGCGGTTTTGCTGACAGGGCCAGAGCAGCGGCGGCGCTGTCCGTCTGCCCCGACTCCGACGGCATCTGAGGAACTGCGACGACTGCGCTGCTCGTCCATTCCCAGACGTTCCCCGACATGTCGTAGCAACCGCAAGGCGACGCGCCCTTGGGATATTTATCAACCGGCGTTGTCCCCTCAATCTTCTCATGCCAGGAGTTGCACCTTCCGTCCTCGAACTCCTCGCCCCACGGATACCTCCGCCCGTCCGTTCCCCTGGCGGCTTTTTCCCACTGCTCGTCGGAAGGCAGTCCTTTCTCCGCCCACCTGCAATACTCCGTCACGTCGCTGAAATCCACCAGCACCACGGGATGCTTGCCCTTCCCCTTCGGATACGTTCCATTCTTCCAGTTGTAAGGTTTCGCCCACTCCTGTGGTGCATCGGGAACTTTGTATTTCGTAGCGTCAACGAACTTCTTATACCGCTCGTTCGTAACGGGGAATTTGTCAACGTAAAAGGCTGGCTCTTCTCTTTCTTCTTTGTTCTCGCCGAACAGGAATTTTCCACCCGGCACAAGAATCATCTCCGCTCCGTCCTTCAACCAGACGATTTCCTTGGGCATGCCGTCAACGTACTCCGTGCCGGGCTTCGGCTTGAGCAGCTTTGCCCATGAAGCGGGCAGGTCGGGCGGCGATTTGGAAGATGCGCTTCCATGATCCTCCAAAGCCAGAAGACATTGCGCAGCAAATAACGCAACCACGGCAATGCAACAAGGGAAAATTGACGACGCTTTACGAGCGTAGCCCATGACGGTCAAAAGTCTCTCAATGAGTCTAAAAATACGGCAGCCACCCGGGAGGCGAGCGCTACGTGTGCCTCCCCTTCGTTTTGGCCCCTTATGCTATTCCATGTTGCACCGTCTTTCAATAGCGGCTTTCCGCGCGGCTGTGCCTCGACTCCGGCGACATGATGGGTGCCCGTGTGCGGTTTGACGACGGCAAGCGGTGCGTCCTACCGCTCCGGGCCCTGGACGATTGCCGGGAGCCGGCGTGATCCCTGGGCCAAATGTACCGCTGGTATCCTGCCGGCTGTCTCGCGGGCATCTTGCCCGCGCGGGCATTTTGGGGGACGAGACGTCTCCCGTACTGCCACGCCAAAGGCGTGGCGTTACTTCTCGCGCCCTCGCGCCACGGGAGCGAAGCTGCACCCTCCAAGGTCCCCCCTTCAATAAGCGCGAACCTGTTCTCCGAGCCGAGGGGGCTGTGCGTCCCGAAAAAAACACGGTGCCGGCGGCTGCCCCAAGCGACGCTCACAGCCACCCCATACCGCACATGCGCGTACGCTTGGACACCTTATAGAAGCAGGCTGGCGGCGCCAATGAAGCCGGCGCTCTCGCCGAGCTTCGCCGGAACAACCCGGGTTTTCTCGGCAGGGACGGGCGTGACGTGCTGGCGAAGGTGTTTCTCCACTGCGGGGGCGAAGAACTCGAAGCCGAGCGTCAGCGAGCCCCCGAGAATGACTATGTCCGGATCGAGAGTGTTGATTGACCAAGCGATGGCGTATGTGAGGTCCTCCCCGAAAATCTCCCACGCTTTCAGCGCTACCGCTTCTCCGTGAACCGCCGCTTCAAGAATCTGCGGAGGGGCGGCGTTCTTGCCAGTTAAGTCCCGATACGTCCTTTGAAGCCCGCGACCCGAGACGTATTCCTCAATGAAGCTCTCCTTGTACGGCGAAAGCCAGATTTCCCCGGCGGTCTCCGTCGCTCCAAGATAGATTTTCTTGTTGATGGCGATCCCGCAGCCGAAGCCCGTGCCGAGGGTAAAGCCGAGGACTATCTCCGCGTCAGCCCCCGCGCCGAAAAAGCTCTCCGCCAGCACGAAGCAGTTCGCGTCGTTGTTCACGATCACGGGAAGATTGAAATGCTCCTCGACGACACGTCGTATTGGGAAATCATGCAGCGTCGGAAGTTGAAGCGGGTCGAGAAAAATCCCGTCCTTTATATTGAGCGGCCCGGGCACCCCGATTCCAATCCCAACGACCTCCGTAAGCGATTCTCCCGCCGCGACAAGGGCTTTCTCGACGGATTCATAAAGCCTCCCCATAATCGCGTCCGGCGCATCCTCCGTCCCGGTCGGTACCCTGACCGGCTCGCCGACGATCTTCCCCTGCCGGTTCATAACGCCGGTCATAATCTTCGTCCCGCCAACATCTACGCCGACGATGACTTTATCGCTCACATGTGTCTCCTGCACTGGCCAGGCATTCCCACCTGCTGTGGATTGTGAATTCTCCCGCTATGCGATGAATTGTGATGCTCAGAGTCAATCTGCTCATCGAGCCAATTCGATCCTGCTATACTCCCCGCTGCCTTCATCCAGCACCTCGTACACGTCTTCCCGTGGGAGGTCCACGTAGTTTATTCGGGTATGTTCGATCAGCCCCGCGAGCCGCTCTTCGATCCCTTCAGCATCAGCGCCGCGCGACATTTCCTCAAGCTCAGCAAGTATCGAGTCGTCTCCGATCCTGAACAATGTACGGAAGGCCATCCAGTGGTCGTACGGCTCCACGCTTTCCCTCAGGATTCCGAGGGCGAACCGGCGTACGACAACCTTGGCATCCTCCGAAAGACACCAGTGCATACCTTCGTCGAAAAGCTGGTATGCGTCATATCCTTCGTCGAACATTTCCACCAGGCGCTTCGCGCTTTTCGCTCCGACGGTACCCATTCCTGCAAGGATTGGTATCATCCGTTCGGCGTTTTCAGTCTCCCTGGACAGCTCGATGGCCATATCCTCTAATTCCGCGGCATACTCGTGCCTCCGCGATAGCACACCCAACCCCGCCATCCTGACAGACATGTCATCGTCCTGGAGAAACCTCTTCAGAGCCACGACAATGTCCTCGCCCAACTCACCTTCCTTTGTCTCGAACCCCATCCGCTCGGCCACCTCGCGGCGGATTTCTGGAGAAGCGTCTCCGGCCATGCCAACCAGTGCGTTCAGGTACTCCTCTTTGGAGCAGACAATCGGCAAGCATCCCAGAGCCCCCTGGCGAACTTCAGCATCTTCTTGCTCAGCCGCATCCAGAACGAGCTTCTTAAGACCCTCTCTATCGAACCCACGAAGGTGATTAAGGGTCGCGGACGAAAGAACGGCGTCCTGAAGCCTGTGACTGTCGAGTCCTGCAAGACGCCGGAGCGTCGCCAACCCAAGAAGAATATCCTCAGGACTACCGCTTCGTAATAGGTCGGCAAGCTCCGCAAGAGCCTCTTGTCTCTGCGCCTCATCTCGGCGCTGAAGAATCTTGTGGCGCAACCCGCTGGCTTTTTCACGAAGGGCGCGTAACCGCTCGGCCGGCACCTCCCCTTCCTTACGCGGAGGGCCGGGAGCAAAGGCCGCCTTCTCACGCAGTCCTCCCAGCTCCCTTTCAACAGCCAGTATCCTCTCTTCCTTCTCGGCCAGAGCCCTTCGCACCCCGTCGTTGATTGCCCGGCGAATACGCGCACTATCCCGGCCCTCGTCTTTCTCCTTGGCCTTCGCGGTCCCGCGCGGGCGCCCGTCTTCCAGCCTTTTGTTTTCGCCCACAATGACGCCGGCGGTAAATGAGCCGACCATAGCGACCGCAGATAGAACAATCCACCCCATTTTTTCCATTATTGCACACCTCCGCTCGTTTGTTTCTGGAGACGCTCAATCGTTCTCGCAAGTTCTTCTTCGATTCCCTCGGCGTCGTCGCTTTTCGCAATAGCTTCAAGGTCGGGAATCACGGGTGGGGCTCCGATTCGCCCCAGAACCTCAAGCGCTTCCCGGCGCTCGGACGGCTCGATGCCCTCCCGAAGGGCTCGCACCCATAGCCGAGACGCGATGGGCTTGGCCTCATCTGCCAGCTTTCCTCTGGTCCATTGCAAACTTCGGTCCAGCGGGGCCTGCTCGTCGTATAGCTCGGCGAGGCGTTCCGCCAGTCTGCCGCTGATCGTGCGGCGATGCCATGCCAATCTCTGGACAGCCCCGGCAGAGTTCGCGTCCCTGGACATCTCCATCAGCATGTCCTCGCCTTGCGTCTCGGGACCCCACGACAGGAAGGCCCAGCGGGCACTGTCCTTGACGTGGGCATCCTCGTCTTCAAGAAGCTTCGTGAAAAGCGATGTTGCCTCCTCACGCCGCTCTGCCCCCTCACGGGTCTGGAACACGAGCCAACGGCATACGTCGCGGCGAATCATCGGCGATGGGTCCTTTGCCAGCGAGAACATCATGTCCCGGAATTCGTCCCCTGAGCAAAAGAAGCGTGCGTGTTGAAGAGCAGCAAAGCGCACCCGGTCGTCCTCGTGGCTCATGGCTCTGAGGAATTGCGGTCTGAACTGGCCCATATCCTCGACGTATTGCCAGATGTGCTCCACCAGCCCCCATCCGAGGAGCACATCCTCGACATCCTCGCTCCGCAAGAGCGCGGCAAATTCCTCGAGCCCTGCACGGTGCGCCGCCTTGTCTCTCCACTGGAGAATCTTGCTCTGGAGCTTCTGCCCTCGTTCCCACTGCCGTATCGTTTTTCGCCATTGTTCCTGTCCTGGCGTGAGGGGTCCGGATGGCTTCTCGCGCAGCGCGGACAATTCCGTTTCAAGCTCACGAATCCGCCCCTCTTTGCTGGCGAGGTCCTTCCGCAGATTCTCGCGAGTCCCGAGAAGGGACCGAACTTCGCCTGGTCCAACCAGGCGGTCACCTGACCTTCCGGCAGGCGGCCCATGGCTTATTTCGTTCTTTCGCGTCGCCAGCCCTCCCACGGCGGCGCCGAGGACAAACCCGCCGCACGTCGTCGCGAGCAACAATGCTATCCGGGCGCGCTTCCTCATCGTTCCTCCTCCTGAAGCTGCTGCCGCAGCGATCCGACAGTCTTTGTCAGCTCATCCTCTATTCCTTGCGCGAGCGGAGTGCGCTGAAGCATTTCCAGTTCGCGAAGAACTGAGGCATCGCCAACCCTTTGCAGGCACTTCAGCGCGTTCTCCCTCTCCCAGCGAACGAAGCTCTCCGACACTATGTCAAGGCAGAACCGATAGACAATGGGCCTGGCATCGTCCGTGAAGTTGCTTTCCATCCACGCCGAGCCGTGGCGCCACACTCGAGCCGAATCGTAGAGTTCCACGAGGCGCTGAGCGACCTTAGCGTCAATCGTTTTCATCTCCGAAAGGCAGATGTGGGCTTGCTCGCGTGTCTCCGGGTCCTTCGACAGCTCAATCACCAAGTCCTCCATCTCCCCGCGGTAATCGTACGTCGGCGATAGCTCAGTCAGCGTTTCGTTTCTGACGGATGCATCCTCGTCGTGGAGAAGTTTTCTCAGAACCGTAGCTACCGTCTCATCTCGCTCGTATCCCACGTAGCTCCCAAGAAGAGCAACTGCGTGCGCCCGGACTTCGGGAGCAGGATCGCTCGTCTTGGAAAGAACGATGCCAAGCTTCTCCTCCAGGGAGGAAACGTACAGGACGGAGTTGAGGGCATGGAGACGAACCTCACGGTTTTCGTGCTCCAGGACAGCATAGACCTGCGCCCTGTAAGCCTTTTTGTCCAGGATAAAGTCCGGCAACTGGCGGAACGTTGCCAGACCGATAACCAGCTCTTCCGCGTCGTCGCTCCGCAGGAGCCGGTCAAGCTCCGCAAGCGCTTCCCGGCGCAAGACTTTGTCCTTTCGCTGAAGGATAACATTTCGCAGGGCATTCGCCTTTTCTTCTATCGCCTTCCGGCGATTCCTGCGCGCCTGGCTCTCCTGATTCTCCCTCCACCTCTTCTCCTCCTCGGGAGTGAGGGGAGAAGGCAATCCATCTCGCACTTCCTTGATTTCCTTTTCGAGCGCCGCAATCCTCTGGTCCCTTGCGAGCAATTCTTTCCTCAATCCCTCATTCGCGAATTCGAGAGCAGCGGCGCGGTCAGCCTGACGGCCGTGAGCACTTTGCCCTCGTCCAGGTCCACGAGAAAGGATTCCAAACGCCCAGGGGCCGCCGCCTACGACCTTCAGCCCAACAAAGAACGCCGCACACGGCATGATAAGCAAAAGCCATGTCCCCACCGCCTTCCTCATCGCTGCCCGCTCCCCCTTTGTCTGAGCTGTTCCATGGTTCCTGCCAGTTCCTCTTCGATCCCTTCCGCGTCGTCGCTCCGCGCAATCTGCTCAAGCTCAGGGATGGCCGACGGGTCTCCGATCGTTTGCAGTGCTTCGAGAGCTGACCGCCGCTCGTACTGATCAATGCTATCTCTCACAACCCGCACAAAGAATTGCCTGACTACGGGCTTAGCGTCATCAGATACGCCGACACGAACCCAATCCGCCGGGGGGTATCCCCTCTGGCCCTGGTCGTACATCTCGATGACCCGCTGAGCAGTCTTCGCGCTGCGACCCGCCCTCCATTGAAGCCATCCGAAAATCTCCCCCGCCTCTTTCGGATTCTCAACGTCCTTTGACAGTTGTATCAGCACATCCTCCATTTCCTGTGCGTACTCGGGCCTTTCCCATAGAGCGTAGGCGGCACGCAACCTCACCTCCGTATCATCGTCCGTAAGCAAGCTGCGCAGGACGCTCGCGGCTTTCTCTCTTTGGCTCTCCTCACTTGCCGAGCCAAGAGGCCCTACCACCAGGCGGCGGACTTCCGGCGCTGGGTCCTTTGCCAGCGGAACCAGCGCGTCGAAATCCTGCTCCAGGGGCGAGACCATGTACACGCTGTAGAGCGCCATCCGGCAAACATCAGGATTCTCATGCGAAAGCGCTTTGACGATTTGAGGCTGAAACTTCTCCTTGTCGCACGGGATGAAATTCAGCGACGGCAGAACCGCGAATCCCAGAAGCACCTCTTCGGAGTCGTCGCTTTCCAGGAGCACGGCAAGCTCCTCAAGACTCTGAGCGCGCAGAGCCCTATCCCTGCGCTGGAGGATCTTCGCGCTCAGCTCTTTTGATTTCTTGTCCCGGGCCTCCCAGCGCTCGTACCGCCTTCGCTCTTCCTTCCATCCCAGGTACTCCTTCCCCAGCTTCTCTTCCTCCGGAGTCGGCGGCGGTGGCAATTTCGCTTTGACCTGCGCAAGCTCCGCTTCAAGATCGCCTATCCTGTTTTCCTTTCGGGCGAGCTCCCTGCGGAAGCTCTCAAGGCTGGTAAGCGCAGCCGGCACCCGATCCGCTCCTTCGTTCATCTCCTTCGTGTCTGCCCCTGGCAGAGCGGTCGGCGGCCGCGCCTTGCTGCCTCTGCCGACCCTTGCGCCAATCGCAAAGCTGACACACATTCCCGCGACCAATAGGACAACCCATCCAGTCTTGCTCATTATCCCTCACCTCGGCTGGTTAGCTCGCTGTCGGAGCTCCTCGATGGTTTTTGCGAGGTGCTCCTCGATTCCTTCCGCATCCGGACTCCGCGCGATTTCCTCCAGTTGGGGGATGACGCTCGGGTCCCCCATATCCCTTAGCCTGTCCAGCGCCCCGCGGCGTTCCCACTGGTCAAGGCTGTCCCTGACCACCCGGAGGGAAAAATCGCGGATGACAGGCTTTGCCTCGTCAAGAATCCTGTCCCTATCCATCCCCCAGTTGAAAAACGGCCAACCATCTTCGCCGTGCATTTCGATAATCCGCTGAGCAATCCTGGCGCTGACCGGGCCCGTCCGCAGCATCCACTCGCGCGCAGCATAGGCCGTCTCCTTGTCTTTCGACAGCTTGATCATGATGTCCTCCAGTTCGGCACCCGAGACATGGGGAGAAGAGTGGCCGCGGGACAGTTCCTCCGCAAGTCCGTTCCTGACGGATCTGTCTTCGTCCCGAAGGAGCGCTTTCAGGGCGGAGGCAACCTCCTCGTTCCACTCCGGCCCGGCAAGCGATGGGAGCCAGTGCGCCGCCAACGTGCGCACTTCGGGGGAAGGGTCCCCCTTCATCGAGAGGGCAATCCCGAGCAGTTCCTGCGGGGAACATAGGGTGCGCACACAGCTAAGGGCTCCCAGGCGAACCTCCGCGTCCTCATGCTTCAGAGCTTCCAGCACGTCCGGCAGGAACCTCTCCTTGTCAAGATTGAAGCCCCATAGGTTGAAGAGCGTCATTAAACCCAGGACCATCTCCTCGGCCTGGCCGCTCTGGATCAATGTCGCAACCTCCGTAAGCCCCTCTTCACGCAGGGCCTTATCCCTTCTCTGGAGAATCTTCGCCCGAAGCAGCTTCGATTTCTCATAGAGGCCACTCCGGCGCTCGTCCCTCTTGCGCGTCTCTTCTTGTTCCTTCTCGCGCCTCTCTTCCTCAGGCGGCAAGGGAGCCGGGAGTTTCGCACGCACTTCCTCGAGTTCGCTTCTGAGCCTCTCCACCTCCTCTTCCTTCTCAGCCAGCGCAACACGGAACCGCTCCAGGCTGGCACGCAGAGCCCTGTAGTCCGGAGCTCTGGGATTTTCTCTTTCGACCTTCACAAGCTCTCGCGGGGCCGCTTCTTCCGGTTTCCTTCCCTTTCCGGTCACCAGCCCCACGGCAAACGCTGCTGCCATCCCAACAACCAGCAGCCCAATCCACCCTGTTCTTTTCATCTCTGCTCACTCCCCCGCTGCTTGAGCTGTTCGATGGTTCCTGCCAGTTCCTCTTCGATCCCTTCCGCGTCGTCGCTTCGGGCGATTTCTTCAAGTTGGGGAACGACCGATATGTCTGCGAGGTTGGAAAGTCCCTTGAGGGCCTCTGACCGTTCCAAGTGGTTGACACTCTCTCGCAGTATCCGCAGACAGAGGTCAACGCCGATGGGCCTCACCTCGTCCGCGAGATGACCACGCGTCCAGCCCACAGGGTAATAGTCACCGCCGTACCAGTCCACCCTGTGTCCCTCCTCATACATCTCGACGAGGCGCTCGGCGACCTCCCGGCTTTTCTCTTGCCTCGCATTGAGCCAGCTCAGCATCGCCGTTGCTTCATCGGGATTCCTTGACATTTCAATGGCCATGTCATCCACTTCCCCGGCACACTCCGGGATGAGGGATAGTCCATTCATCGCTTGCACCCGAACCGCTAAATCAGTGTCCTTCAGCAAGGGCTGAAGGGCAGAAACGACCACGTCTTCCGCTTGTTCGCGACGCTTGTAACACTCAAACGTCAGCCTTTCCGCAGCGAGCCTGCGGCTTTCGCTGAACGGGTCGTTGACCATGGAAGACAAAAGCTGCACCGGGGCTTCCTCGATCGCGAGCGAGCAATTCATGGCGCTCCACCGCACCTCCGCATCTTGATGACTGAGCGCGGCGAGGATTGCCGGCTTGAACGTCTCTTTGTCCCAGTTGATGCTCTTCAGGCAAGAAAGAACCGTAAGTCCCAGCATCAACTGCTCGCGGTCGCCGCTCTCGAGCAAGGCGGCAACCTCATCCAGACCTTGTGCGCGTAAAGCCTTGTCCTTTCGCTGGAGGATTTTGTTCCGTAGCTCCCTCGACTTCTCGCAGCGAGCCCGCCAGCGCTCGCGCAGTCCCATTGCCTCCTCTTTTCCCCTTCTTCTTGTCTCGTCCTCAAGGCTCAGCGAGGGGGGCAGCTTCGCCCGCACCGCCGCAAGCTCCGCCTCCAGCTCGGATATTCTATCTTGCCTCTCGGCGACCGAGTTGCGCAACTTCTCGAGGCCTCCGAGGGGGGCGCGGTCCCACTCCGGGTGCGGCTCTGGGGATTCGCCGGCCAGTGCACGGGGCGGCGGGGTTTCGCGCTTTCCGGTTTTGCCAAGGGTAAATCCGATGGCGAAACCGGCGCACACGCCAGCGAGCAGCAAACCGATCCAGGTGGTTGTTCTCATGGCCGTTGAACACCCTCGATTATTCCGTGTTTCCCATTTTTGCCGGTCGCGACCGTACTCTCTCGCCGAGCGGCATGAACTCCGCCCCTCCGCCGCCTCTCATCGAGGTCCCTCATTCTGTCCGGGGTTACTCCTCCTGCGTTTCCTCGACTCTCCCCGGTCCCTCAACGGGCGCCGGCGGTTCCTCATCCAGTCCATACCGTTTCAGGGAATGAAGGGATCGAGGCTCCTGGAGGTACTCGATGGTCTTTGCGAGGTCCTCTCTGATCTTCGCTGAGTTCGGGCTGCCCGCAATTTCTTCGAGCTGGGGAACGAGGCTCCTATTTTCAGAATCACGCACCATCCGTAACGCGCGGCGGCGGAGTTCATCATCGCGGCTGTCCTTCAGGACCCGCAGCGTGACGCGAGAGATGAAGGGCTGAAACTCGCCCTCATTGGCGATAAGAGGGCTGCCGAATAATTCGTTGAGCGTTCGCTCGCTGAAACTATCTTCGCCGCCAAAGACGAGGATGTCCCCGCTGAGAAGCATCTCGCTGAGGCGAGCGGTGTTCTCCGGTCCCAATTTGTATCTCGCCTCCCACCAGCCGAGGACTTCGCCAGCTCTTTGCGGGTCGGCGGCCAGCTCGGCGGCGAGACTCTCCATTTTCTCCGCTTTTTGGGCTTCGTCGTAATGCCCATACATGCCCGACAAAGCGATGAGCGATGTTCTCCTGACCGTCTCATCGCTGTCGCGAAGAAGGGAGGTCAAAACTCCCTCAACCTCCTCCATCGGGTCTTCACCACAGATTGACGCGAGGTTGAACGCCGCAGAATCGCGGACCTCCGGCGACGGGTCGTGCACCATGCCGAGCAGCATCTCGAACGATTCCTCCGGCGGGTAAGCCTGACTCAGGCAGCTGACGGCGGCGTGACGCAGCTCCGGGGATTGGCTCTGAATCGCCGCGAAGATTTGCGGCCGGAATCTCTCCGCGCCGACCTTCATTCCGTCGAGGTAGAACAATGTGGTCAGACCAAGAAGCTGGTCTTCCGGATCGGCGCTCTCGATGAGCTTTACCAGCTCGGCAGCCCCCGCCTGCCGGAGAGCCTTATCCTTTCGCTGGACGATTTTCCGTCGCAGGTCTCTCGCTTTGCTGAAGAGGGCAAGCTCGCGTTCCCGCTGCTTTCGCGTTTCCTCCTGCTGCCTCTGTTTTTCCTTCTCTTCCGGGGAGAGAGGAGCGGGCAACTGCGCGCGGACTTCCGCCAGCTCCGCCTCCAGCTCGCCCACCCTCTCTTCCTTCTCGGCGAGCGCCTTGCGGAAATTCTCCAGGCTGGCAAGGAGAGCGCGAACACGGTCAGATTCGCCCTCCTTTTTCCTCGACTCCATTGCTGGCTGGAGAGAAACCGGTTCAGCCTTTCTGCCCTTGCCAACGGCGACGCCTATCGCGAAGGCCAAACACACTCCAGCTCCAAATGCCGTAATCCACGCAGTCTTACCCATCGCTCTTCACCTCGCCTTAGCCGCTTGCTCCCGAAGATGTCGGATTGCGCCCGTGAGCACCCCTTCTATCCCTTCCGCGTCTTCGCTGCGTGCGATCTCCTCAAGCTCAGGGAGAACCGACGGGTCTCCCATCGCCATCAGCCCCAGCGCCGCCTGCTGCCGCTGGAACCCTTGCACGCTCTCCCTCAGCACCCTGAGACAGAATTGTCTCGCAAGGAGCTTGACGGGCTCAGATAGCTCTCCGGACATAGTCCAGTTCAACATGTAGTCTCCGCTATGACCCTCATCGTACATTTCGATCACCCGCTGAGCAATCTTCGCGCTCCCGCCCGCCCTCCCCCACAGGCACTCCAGGATTTTCCTCGCCTCTTCCCGGTTCTCAGCGCTCCTCGACAACTCGATGACAAAATCCTCCATCTCCTGCGCATACTCGGGCACCTCCCACAGAGCCTGCGCGGCTCGTATCCTGACGACCGTATCATCATCCTTGAGCAGCTCCCGCAGAACGCTCGCCACCTCCTCCCTTCGGCCGTCGCCATCGAGCCAGCGAATGCTCTCCGCCACCGAGCGGCGGATTTCCAACGACGGGTCTCGCGCCATCCCAAGCAGCGCATCCAAGTGCTCGTCCGGATGCCAGATTCCGAAAGTGCAGTCGAGAGCGGCCTCACGAATCTCGGCGTCCGCATGCGACATCGCCTTGAGGATGAGGAGGTTGAACCTCTCTCTGTCGCAGGAGATAGCACCAAGTGATCCGGCGGCTCCCAATCCGACAAGCAGCTCTTCGCGATCCTCGCTCTGGAGAAGCGCAGCGAGTTCTTCAAGACCCTGGGCGCGCAGACCCTTATCCTTACGCTGGAGAATCTTGGCGCTGAGCTCCTTCGATTTCTCGTACCGAGCCTTGCCGCGCTCGTCCCGCATCAGGCTTTCCTTCCATTCCCGATACTCCTTCTGCAACTTCCTTTCTTCAGGGCCCACCGGCGGCGGCAATTTCGCCTTGACTTCCGCAAGCTCCGCCTCCAACTGGCTTACCCTCTTTTCCTTCCCGGCCAGCGCCTTGCGGAATTGCTCCAGCCTCGTGAGGAGGGCGCGGTCGGACTCCGGCTTCTTCCGCTCAGCCCTCACTTCGTCTTGGCGCGCCGGGACCTCTGGTTTCTTTCTTCTGGCGACCGTCACTCCAACGACGAATCCGGCAACAGTCCCACCCACCAACAACGTTATCCACGTTATCTTTCTCATCGCTGACCTCCTCCGCAAGGACCGGTGTAGCTGCGATTGAGGGGCATCTCATTATACCGCTTCTTCCCCGGCCCCTGGCAGCCACAGCTTTGATTGCCGGGCCGTGCGAGTCCGTGGCTGCTGCGTCCACTCCCACGTACTCGTGTCTTCGTGCCTTTGTGGTCCTCATGGCGATCTCACCACCAAGACACCAAGGCACCATAGTCCCAGCCAGGGCTTTGATTGCCGGTCTGCCCTCAAAATCGGCGTCACGCAGCCAGGATCAGAACCCGGGGAGGTCTCTCCCAAAGCCGCCAAGCATCTCCTTTACCCGGGGGGCGAAATACCACGCCGTTGTCCAAATGCCTCCTCGCCGCTACCCGAATACACCCCCACCCACAAAGGACGTTCGGTAAGTTCCTACCCATTCCTTTTCTGGCGCTTGCGTATTCCTCCTGTCCGCAAGATCTCCGGATCATACTGTCCTCTACTCGACCGCCTCCTCTTCGTGGGGGGCTGGCGCCTCCTTTCGTGCTCGACGGCTCAGGGAAGGCAGCGACCCACCCGTTTGAAGATAGGTGATCGTCTCCGCGAGAGCTTCCGGCGCGCCCACGGCGCCGGTCCGAGCCACTTCTTCGAGCACGGGAACAAGCTCGCGATCCCGCGACTCACGAAAAACAGTCAGCGCGCGAAGCTGGAGGTTATTGTCGTAGCGGCCGTTTAGAACCTTCAGGCAAAGCTGGAAAACGATGGCCCGTGTCTGTTCGCCGTCGCCGATCATCGGACTCTGAAAAATCTCCCTGAGCACCTGATCGCTGTACCCTTCACCGTCACGGAATAATTCAAAATCCGTGTCCAGAAACATCTGTCCCAGGCGCTGCGCGTCCTGCGGGCTGAACATTGTTCTCCTGTCCCACCAACCCATCACTTCCTCGGCCTTGCGAGGGTCACTCAATATATCGCTCACGAGGCTCTCGGTTCGCTTCGCCCTCTCCTCCGATTCGTGGAATCCGTACACCTCGGACAGCGCGAGCAGCGCCCTTCTTCTGACCATCTCATCCTCGTCTTTCAGGAGCGACGTGAGGACCACCTCCATCTCCTCCGCCCGCTCTTTCTCGGCCAGGGAACCGAGATGAAACGCCACCGAACCCCGGACTTCGGGCGACGAATCGCCCACCATCCCGAGCAACAGGTCAATCCCCTCGTCCTTGTCCCAAACCGACGACAGGCAATTCGCCGCCGCACGCCGCACCTCCGCCGATTCGCTCTGCATCGCTGTGAGAATCTGCGGCTTGAACCTCTCCGCTCCGACTTCCATCCCGTCGAGATGAAAAATCGTCGTCAGTCCCAGGAGCAAGTTGTCCGGGTCGCCGCTTTCGACGAGGCGAGCCAGCTCCGCGAGCCCTTTCTCCCGCAAGCGCGCGTCGTCTCGCTGCACGATTTCTCCCCGCAGCGCCTTCGCTCTCTGAAAAAGGGCCTCCGCTCGCTCGGCTCGCTTTCGCTTTTCCTCCTCTTCCTTCTTTCGCTTCTCTTCCTCAGGGACAAGTGGCGGCGGCAGTTTCCCCTTCACTTCCGCCAGCTCCGCCTCCAATTCGGCTATCCTCGTCTCCCTTTCGGCGACAAGCTTTCGGAATCTCTCCGAAGCGGCGAGGGGGGTCTGCACCACGCCGGATTCCGCCTTTTCCTCCTCAGGTTTCAGCACTTCTTGGCGGGCCTGTGACTTCGGTTCCTTGCGCCCGCCGACCACCGTCTCGACTGCGACTCCGACGCACAACCCAATCACCATTAGCCCAATTCCTGCCGTTTTAGTCATCTCCGTCCGTTTCCTTTCTGCCTGAGATATTCAATCGTTTCCGCAAGCTCCTTCTCTATGCCTTCCGCGTCATCGCTTTTCGCCATTGCCTCCAGCTCAGGAAGGAGCGAGGCGTCTCCCATTCTGCGGATGGCTTCCAGGGCTCGCTGCCGGAACCACGGTTCAAGGCCGTCTCTGACAAAGCCAAGACAAAGCCTCGAGATGATAGGCTTCGCTTCATCGGAGAAGTCCCTGTCGGCAAATCTGTAGATCGCAAATTCCAGGGGAAAGCGGCCGTCGCCCTCGCCAAGCATCTCGACAAGGCGCTGAGCAAGCTTCGCGCTGAGAGCTCTCCTGCCATCCATCAGCCATTCCTGAACACGGCCTGCCATTGCCGGGTCTTTTGACATCTCAAGGAGCACGTCCTCCATCTCCTGTCCGTAGTCATGTGGGCCAGACACAGCATACAGCGCCTGACCCCGGACGCTCTCATCTTCATCCTGAAGAAGCGCTCTCAAGGCCGCGGCGACACGTTCGTTTCGCTCTTGCGGGCGAGACCAACGCAGTTGTGAGACCGCATACCCACGGACCTCTGCGGAGGAATCGCCTGCCATGGAAAGCACGATCTCGAACTGCTCCTCCTTTTCGCAGACATCGGAAGCGCATGCGAGGGCGCCGAGGCGAACTTCCGGGTCGTCGTCCGTCAGCGCCGCCAGAACGTACGGCTTATATTTCCCCTTATCGAGGTCAATCCCCCATAGGCGACGGAACGTTGCCAGCCCGACCTCCAAGTCCTCAGCTTCCTGGCTCTGGAGAAGTGCGGCAAGTTCTTCCAAGCTTTGTGCGCGAAGAGCCTTGTCCTTCCGCTGAAGAATCCTAACCCGAAGGTTCTCCACCCTGCCGTAGCGAGCGCGCCGCCCCTCGGACCGTTTTCGCCTTTCATTCTCTTCTTTCTTGCGCTTTTCATCCTCCGGGCCAAGGGGAGGAGGCAGTTTCCCACGCGCATCCTGGAGTTTGACCTTCAGGTCTTCTATCCTCCCCTCTCTCTCCGAAATTGCCTTGCGACAGCTCTCGATGCTGGCAACGAGCACGGATGCACTGCCCAATATGCGCCCCTGTTCTGTCACGCCCGTGAGCGGTTGCGAAGAGCCAGATTCTCGTTTCGCACTTCTGCCGACGCAAACCCCAACCACGAAGGCAGCGACAATCACCGTCAGGAATAGGACAATCAACCCGCCTTTCCTCATCTCTGCCCGCCCCCCTTTTGTCGTAGATGTTCGATCGCCTCACCCAACTCTTTTTCCAACCCTTCCGCGTCGTCGCTCCGGGAAACTACCTCAAGCTCGGCCTGGACCGAAGCGTCGCCCATCTCCCGAAGGGCGCGGAGGGCGCTCGACCGCTCGTAAGGCTCGATGCTGTCCCGCAGAAGCCGCAGGCAGAACTCAATCGCAATCGGTTTCGCGTCGTCCGAGAGGCGGCGATAGAGCCAGTCTATTCCGTAATCCCGTGCCCCGCCTTCCCCGTACATCCCAACGAGGCGTTGGGCAGCTTTCGCGCTTATATTATCCCTGCGGCTGAGCCACTGCATCATTCGGTTCTGTTCCTCCGGGTCCCTGGACATTTCGATAGCCGCCTCCTCGACCGCCTCCTCGACCTCCTGCGCCCGCAGAGGGTTGTGACCAAAGACTTCCAGGGCTCCCCGCCGGACCTCCTTGTTCTCGTCGTGGAGAAGCTTCCGCATCGCAGCTAACGTCTCCTCCTTTCGCTCGGCTTGCGTCCCCCAGAAGATGCGCCAAGGAAGTGATCCGCGGATTTCGGGGGAGGGATCATCAATCATCCGGAGCGCAAAGTCGAGGTGCTCCTCCGGAGTGCAGAACGTGTACAGACAGCCCAGTCCAGCATTCCGTATCTCTCCGTCCTCGCTGGCCAGAGCAGCCAGGACGTACGGCTTGAACCTCTCCCTATCGCAAGGAATTGACGAGAGGCAGGGCGCAGCCATGAGTCCGAGGAGAAGCTCTTCGCTGTCCTTGCTCTGAAGCAAAGCCGCGAGTTCTTCGAGACCCTGCGTGCGAAGCGCCCTGTCCCTCCGCTGAAGAATTTTGGCCCTTAGCTCCTCTGCTTTCTTGTGGCGAGCTTGCCATCGCTCCTCTTTCTTCCGTTTTTCCTCCTCTTCCTTCTGCCGCTTCTCCTCTTCGGGCGTGAGTGGAGGGGGCAATTTCGCCATCACCTCCGCGAGCTCGCTCTCCAGGTCGCGCATTTCTCCTTCTTTCTCCGCCAGCACCGTTCCGAACCCATCGAGCTCGGCAACAAGAGCCTGGCTGCGGTCGGACTCGACCTCTTTCGTCTCAGTCTTTGCGGGAGGCTGTAGAGGTGGGATTTCAGTCCTTCCATGCCTTCCTATGGCGACGCCAGCAGCGAATGCAATGCCCCCACATGCCAGAAGCAACCCAACGAACAGAACCTTATTCATTCCCGTTGATCCCCCTTTTGTCTGAGATACTCAATTGTTTCTGCCAACTCTCTCTCTATCCCCTCCGCATCGGGGCTTCGTGCTATTTCGTCCAGGGCAGGGATAATCCACGGGTCCCCCATTTTTCGCAGTCCTTCCAGAGCGAGGTGCCGCCGACCATTGTCGAGGCCATCCCTGACCACCCGCAGGTAAAGGTCGGACAAAATCGGCCTCGCCTCGGGGGAAAGCCACGGTCTCTCCTGCCACGCACCGGTTCCATCGGCAGGGTGCTCGAAATCAATCGAATCAGGATCGAGCAGCCGCATGGTCTTCCGATCGGAAAAGCCTTCTTCGAATTTCTCCGCGAGCCGCTGCACGAACCCGGCGCTGACGGTCCTCATGTGCCTTTGCACGGAATAGACGAGCGCGCCTTCCAGCCCCTGCGGATCATCCAGTAACTTGATGTAGAGATCGTCCACGTCGTCCGCGTAGGAGTACAGGTGCTCGAGCATCTTCCACCTGATCATATAGTTCTCGTCCTGCAAGTAGGCTCTTACCAGCGGGGCGCCTTCCTCCCTTCTGTCCGTCCAGCTACAAAAGCCCAGAGAAGCCGCAATCCACCACCGCACGTCGTCGGAAGGATCATTCGCCATCCGGAGGGCGATGTCCCGTTCCTCCTCCCACGAGACCGTGTTCCTGGTGCACTCCACAGCCTGGCGGCGAATGAAGGGGTCCTTGTGCTCCAGAGCCGCGAGAACGCCGGGGCGAAATCTTTCCCTGTCGAACTGGTGCTGCCAGAGACGGCCGAGAACTCGTAAACCGAGGGCAACATCGTCGTCGCTCTTGCCCTCGTTAATGAGTATGGCCAGCTCCGTAAGCCCCTCCTCCCGCAAGGCCCTGTCTCTTCTCTGAAGGATTTTCTTCCGAAGAGCTTTTCCCTTCTCGTCGAGAGCCTTTTGCCGCTCCGACTTCCTTGAGGAGGCGAGGGTTTCTTGCCAATCCTTTTCGTCCTCAGGACTGAAAAGAGTGGAAAGCTCCTCACGAACCCTCGCGATTTCCGCTTCCAGCTCACCAACCCTGTTGTCTCTGTCCGCGACGGCCTTGCGAATCTCGTCAAGCCTCGCCGTCAGATGTTTGAGGCGAGCAGCATCCGATTTCTCCGATTTCGGGGGTCTTTCCGCCTTTGGGCGTGCGGGCCCTGTCATTCCCGGCCCCGCCACGATGGCGCCCGCAGCCAGCGCCCCGCAAACTGAAATGGCCCATAAGCCGATCCACAGTTGTCTTTTCATCTTCATTACATCCCGATCAGTCCGGCTGTGTGCTGTACCGCTTCAGTGACTGGATTGTTTGTGCCAGCTCCTTTTCGATGCCTTCGGCATCAAAACTGCCCGCGACGTCCTCCAACTGCGCAATCACTGACTTCTCACGGAACCAGAGCAACTCCTGAAGAGCCTGCCGCCGGGCGCCAACGTCAAGGCACTCCCTGAGAATCCGGATGTACGCCTGAATCGCCTGAGGGCGAAGGGCCTCGCACTTGGGCGCCTTCAGGAGCACCTCCATCTTCTCCTCGTCGTAGGGGGCGTTGAGCATCTGCGCCACGCGCTCGGTGACCTTAGCACTGAGCACCGTTTTCTCACGCCACAAGCCCAGGACCTCACCTGTCAGCTCGGTGTCGCGAGACGCCTCGATCAGTGCATCTTCCATCTCAGCGCTGTAATCGAATCCCTCCTGTCGCAGCGCGGAGATGCGCCACACAGCCGCCTGACGCGATTGGGGGTCCTTATCACCGAGCAAATCCTTCAGGGCCGTCGCGACGTGGTCGTTTCGTTCCTTTCCCGACGAGCGAACGAGCTGGAACGTCGCCTCGCGCCGCACTTCCGGCGCGGGGTCGTCCAGAAGACTCACGGCGGCCTCAAAGACCTCTTCTTTGGGATACATCCATCCGAGAGATTCGAGACCTCTTCTGCGGACCTCCGCGTCATCGTGTTTCAGGGCATCCAGAAGCCAGGGCTCATATGTTGCTTTGTCCACGCCGATGGCCTCGAAATCTATGCTCCTGAATATGCTCAGTCCGCGAAGCACATCCTCCCGCTTGTCGCTCGCCATGAGAGTGGCAAGCTCCTCCAATCCCTGCGCCCGCAACCCCTTGTCCCGCCTCTGATGGACCTTCTTCTGAAGCTCATGCTGCCCCTCGTAAAGCTCAAGACCCCCTTCTTCCACATAGCGCTTCTGCCGCAGGCACCGCTCCTCCCATTTCTTTCGCCATTCCTTCTCCTTAGGGCTGAGGGGCGGGGGGATTTTCGCCCGCAAAGCGGCAAGCTCGGATTCAAGCTCGCGGATTCTGTTCTCCCTGCTGCCGAGACCTTCGATGGAGAGGTCGAGACTGGTCTGGAAGATCTTCAGTTGGCGAGTCCTGAGTTCTGGGGGGACGTGTAGTTCAGACGGTTGGGGCGGGTGCAGGTGCGGCTTGCTTGCCTTGCTGATGCACACCCCAATTGCAAAGGCGGCGCAGAGGCTCGCCGCCCACAATCCAAACCGCGCGATCATTTTCATCGCCTCTCGATCCCTTTCTGTCGGAGGTATTCAATCGTGTCCTGAAGGTCCTTCTCTATCCCTTCGGCATCCGGGCTTCGGGCGATTTCGTCCAGCACGAAAATGAGGGAGCGGTCTCCAATTCTGCGAAGAGCATCCAGGGCGTGTCGCCGCCGACCGTTTTGGAGGCTCTCCCTCACGATTTGGACGTAGAGCCCGGCCAGAATGGGCCTCGCCTCGGGCGGGAGGGACCGGTCACCTTGCCGTGTTGCCGGCTCATCGGGCTTAGGGAGAGGAATGCCTTCAAGGAACCGCATGATCGTGTCCTCTGAAGCATCTTGACCGTACATCTCAGCGAGGCGCCGGGCGATTGCGGGGCTGATTGTCCGGCGCTCGCGGAGCGCGGTCGAGAGAGAGCTCTCCGACCCGGGGTCTCCCATGAGCTTGACCAAAAGATCGTCCATCTGGTCGGCAAAACCATAAAGATGCTCCACAGCACTCGATCTGACACCTCGGTTTTCCTCTTGGAGGAGCTTTCTCAGAGCAGAGGCAGCCTCCTCCTTTCGCTCACTGCCGCTATACCACCCAAGACGCAACGCCGCCCACTCGCGGACGGAGGGGGATGGGTCGGACGCCGCCCGAAGTGTCATATCCAACTGCTCCTCGTCCGAGCAAAGCCAACCGGCGCACTCAAGGGCGGCCCTCCGAACCGAAGGGTTCTCGTGGGAGAGCGCGACAAGAACGTGCGGCTTGAATCCCTCCTTGTCGAATTTGACGCCGCCAACCGCATTGATCACCCAAAGCCCCGTCTCCAGATCATCGAGATTGCTGCTCTGGATGAGGGCGGCAAGGTCCGCAAGCCCCTGCTCGCGGAGCAGCTTGTCCTTCCGCTGGAGAATCTTTCTCCTGAGGACATCTCTTTTCGTCGTTTCATCCGCCCCCGCCTCATGTTTTCTGCGCCACCCTAGCGTTTCCTTCCAGTCTTTCTCATCTTCCAGGCTGAGGGGCGGGAGCAACTGCGATTTCAAGGCGACCAGTTCATCCTGAAGGTCGCGAATTTCCACATCCTTCTCCGCGACAGCCCTCTGAATGGCATCGAGTTCAGCGAAAAGATCACGCGCGGGGAAAGATTGGAAGAACTCCTCGCTCCGGGTTGGAACTGGCCCCGGCTGGTGCCCTTCAGAGCCCTTGAGCCGTCCAAGTGCCACGCCAGCGACAACCGCCACGCACGCCGATAGCGTCCATAAGCCGATCCAGACCGATTTTCTCATTTCTTCTCCCCCCGCGCTTGAATCAACGAGCTACATTTTTAGGGAGGTCACAGGTTCCCCTCGGGTTATTTGCCGTCCTCCCCAAATCGCCGCAGACGGTTAATCGTATCGGCGAGTTCTTGCTCTATCCCTTCCGCATCGCCCGTTTGTGCAATGGCCTCCAATTCGGGCAGCAGGGATTTATCCCGCGTGTCACCCAGAATCCGCAAGGATTCCGATCTCGGCTGATACTCGAGCGCCTCTCTCAGTGTTCGAAGGTAGTAGCGGTAGGCGAGCGGCCTCAGCTCCTGCCAGTGCGGGACATAAGGCAATACTGAACCCTGGCTTTCATCATAGGGCTGCTCAAGAATCTCCGTGAACCGCTGAATCGCATCCTTCCCCAGCTTCTCCCTCCCGCACCAGAATTCGAGGACTCGCCGCGTTGACTCCGGGTCTTTGGAGACATCTACGACAAGCTCTTCCATTTCCTCATAGTAGTCATAAGCCTGCGCGACAGGCTCGGCCGTAAAGCTCGGTGCATAACGAAGCCGGTCCACCAGGCTTAACGCCCACGACCTGTTTTCCCCGTTCTTGTCCTGGAGAAGCGTCTTCAGCGCGCTGGCGGTCTCTTCACGTCTGTCCTTGCCGCCAAACCAAGCGACACGCTCAAGGGCTTCGCAGCGAATGCGCGGGTCGGGGTCGTTCACCACGCTCAGGGCGATTTCGGCCGCCTCTTGCCCCATGTACGCCCAGCCCAAGTACTGCAGTGCGTAGTAGCGCACCTCCAAATCCCCGTGCCCCAGCGCCGCGAGCACCTGAGGCTTGAACCTCTCCTTATCAAACTCGATTCCGCCGGGAAATACCCCCAAAAGGGTTAGCACCCCGAGAAGAACGTCCTCCCGCCTCTCACTCTGGAGGAGAGAAGCAACCTCATCGAAGGCTGCGACGCGGAGAGCCTTGTCTTTCCGCTGGAGGATTCTCCTGATAAGCTCCTTTTCCCGTTCGCGGATTGCGTCATAAAGTTTTCGCGTGGCCCGTTCCTCCTCCCATTCCTTCCGCCATTTCTCCTCCTTGGGGCTTAGAGGAGACAATTTGGCCCAAACCCCTGCGATCTCCGCTTTGAGGCTGGATGCTATTCGTTCCCGCTCGGAGAGGGCGTTACGGGAATTTTCAACACTGGCAAGGAGGGCGCGGTCGGGGGCAGACTTTCTGGACGCAGTTTCGGCGGCTGGGTGAGGCTGATCGGACAGAGGTCTTCTTGGCTTGCCAATGCAAACGCCAACTCCAAACGCAGCGCAGACGGTTGCTCCCCACATCGCAATAAGAGCGGACGTCCTCATCTCTGTTTTCCCCCGAAAGGTTGAAGGAGAAGGACCACTTCGCGGATGGAGCCGGGGGGATTGGTGGTACCCGTTGACCGCCCCCTTTCCGTTTAATATCGCCCGGCGGCGATGTTCTGTCAATAGCGCTTCAGACTTTTCCCCATTTCTTGAGGTTTTGGAAGCTCAGGCGGGCGCTTTCGATAGGGGGACCGGGGCAGGTGTCTTGCTCAACGATATACCATTCCGCTCCGCCGGACTCCGCGGCTTCAAAAATGCCCCTCCAATCGAGGATGCCCCGACCAATTTCAGCGAAGGAGCGTTTTTCGTCATCCGCCATGTCCTTGAGGTGAATGAGCGGGCATCGCCCGGCGTACCGGCTGAGATACTCCGCGGGGTCAACGCCGCCATGTTTGAGCCAGTAGGTGTCTGGTTCGGCTTTGACGAAATCGGGATTCGTCGCGCCAAAGAGAAGATCGAGGGCATACGTATCGCCAAATTTGACGAACTCGAAGCTGTGGTTGTGGTAGGCGAAGGTCAGGCCGCTCCGCTGGCATTCTTCGCCGATGAAATTGAAGAGGCGGGCGAGGGCGAGCCAATCGGATTTGTCCTTCCGTCGCTCCTGCGGAATCCACGGGCAAACGATGTACGGGTTGCCCAGTTCGAGGTTGAATTCGATGACCGCGCCTAACTCCTTCTCCAGTCGGTCAATGGGAATGTGTGCGCCAGCCGGAAGAAGGTTGAGGTCGGCGATGAGCGATTTCAGTTCGGAGGCTTTCCACTCCTTGAACCCGGCGAATTCCACTCCCGCATAGCCTATCCCAGCTACCTTGCGGAGCGTTCCTTCGAAGTCCCTGTCCATATCGTTGCGAACGGTGTAGAATTGAAGTGCGACGGGAATCTTGGACATAAACTTGACCCTTCCGTGTGCATGATGTTGAGGAGCGGCCAGCGGCAATCCATCCGCGAGCCCATGGCAAACCCACAGTTGGCGGGGGAGATCGTCCCTTCACCGAATCGCTGGCGAAGGAATGTTATCACATGGCCTCGATCCCCGACAACGGCCCCCATCCCCATGGTGGAGGCAGCAGACCGTAGCCGCGCCACCAAAACACAGCCACGCCCGTTGAGGGGCCCGCTGGCAAGACATCGGTCGGAGGCAAGCGGTGCTGGCACTGGTTTTGACGGGTGGCTGGATTCGCCAGTAAACCAGAAGAGCATGCCCTTCGTTGAAGTAACAAGCGAAGCAACAAGGCATAGGTCTTTCGACTGAATTTTCAGGGAGGAACGCGATGAAGAAATACGTGGTAGTGGCGGTGATTGCCGCTCTTACGGCGATTGTCGTGCGGTCTGCGGAAGGAGCTGATCGGCGCCTCATTGAAATCGCCGTCAAGCAGGAAAAGCAGAACGCGGAACTCGGGAAATTATCCCGGAGAATTGAAGGGCTGGAAAAAAGGCTGATTGAAATCCAGAAATCGCTGGAAAAAATCGCTGCCGCAGCTAAGCCACCGGAGGCGGTGAAACCGGCCGAAACGGCGCCCAGCGGTCCAAAAGTCGTCGAATTCAAGGAGACGCCCGAGTACGGGCAAATCGCCGGTCAACTCACGGACATTCAGCAAAAGCTGAGCACGATGCAGTCCAATCTTACTAAGACGCAAGAGGATGGCGCCAGAGAAGCAGAGCGTGCAAGGCTCAGAGACCCGGCGGCAACGTGGGGCGCAATGAATAATCCGCAAGAACTGAGCAGCAGGCTGACTGCCTTTGGGCAAAACTACGCGCTAAAAATCGAAGACCCGCTGAAACGGCAGCAGTTTGAGGTGGACATCGAGCAGTTCAAGCGAAGCCTCTCCGAGAAGCCCAGCACGCAGCAACTCTACGACCGGGTGACGGCGCAGCTGAACGAAAGGCTGAACAGCGAGCAGGACCAGAGAGCCCAGGAGTTTGTACAGAGGCAACTCAACGAACTGCAAGCGGCTTCGGGAGAGGAGTTGCAGGGGAGGCTCGAACGGTACAGCCGTTTCGACACCGTCCGGCAGTTGAGGCAACTGCAAGAGAAGTACAGTATCCCACGAGAAGCTCTCGGTGACGCCGGGCTGCCCGCCATGGGCGGTGAAGGGAGAGGACCCGGCGGAGGGGAGCGGGGACCGCGAATGCAGGGCGGACGGGGCGGCCAGCAAGGCGGCGCCCCCGGGCGGTGACGTCGTCGGGTTGGCAAAGACGGGTCAACCGGAGGGGTCGCTTCGCCGACCTGCCGACGAAGCATGAAAGTCGGCCCACGTTGGACATTGTCAGCCAAGGAACAAGATGGATCTTCGGCTGAAAAAGAAGATTTCGGCATGCCCGATTTGGGAAAGACGCCTCTCCTTGCGGGGGAGGTTTTCATCGGCTTTGTCCGAGCGATTGCATAACGGCAAAGAAGGAGAAATGCTATGTCGTTCCGTAACTTAGGTCTTGTTGTTATCCTCTTAGCTCTTCTCTGTGGCGGGTGCTGGAAGGGCACGGATGAAAAGCGGTTTTCGGAACTCCTCACCGAGCAGGAGGAGCAGTCCGGCCAAATGTCGCAAATCTCGAAGAAAGTAGATAGTGTTGACGAGAGACTCAGCGCCATCGAGAAAAGCATTAATGTTCTTGCGGGCGCCGCGGCGCCAGCCGCGGCAGGAAAGGGAGAGCAACTGGTTGTTGCCTCCAACTTCGCCTCCACAAAGGAATATCAGGACATCATGCGCCAGATAGGAGTGTTGCAGGAGCGGGTCGCCACCTCGACCGACGACTTCAACCGATTCAATCAGCAAGAAACCGAAAACAGGGAGCGGGAGGCTCTGAGGGACCCCAGGACGGCATTTCGCGCGATGAGCGACCCCGCAGAGCTATCCAAAAGGCTCGACCTTTTGGTGAAGAATAGTACAATCCGCGACCGAGCCGCCCGGTCTCAGTTCGCAAACGAGATCGAGAACCTCAAGGCGAAATATTCCACGGCGCTTTCCCCCGAGCAGAAGCGAGAGCAGGCTCGCGCGAGTCTCGCGGCAGCAGTGAGCGCAGCGGATAACGACCGCGCGAGAGGATGGATGGAAGGGCAGCTCAAGTCCCTCGATGAAGCGCAGAATTCCGACGAAGCCTCCGAGCGAGTTGACCGGATTCTTCAAATGCAGCGGATGCGGGAGATCGGCGAACTCACTCGAAAGTACAATATCCCGGAGGAGACAGTCAGGGACGCCGGATTAGTATCCTTTGACCGCGGCGGACCGCCCGGCTTTGGGCGAGGAAGAGGCGGAGATTAGGAGAACCCCAACCGGGCGATTTACACTCGGCGCAATAGTCTCGGGACGGCTCAGAAAGGGGGCACTCACGGTTGATCGCGTGAGTGCTCCCTTTTTTCGCGCGAGAAAACCTGCCATGATGTCAAAGTGGACAAACACCCCGGCCGTTTGGGCGGACTCACTCGGGCGGTGGAGAGCCTTGTGAACCAGCCACTGCCGGAGTCCGTCTCACTGCACCCCACCAAACGTGGGACCAACTGAACTTTTCATTGAAGTATAAGGGCATTTGTGTTAGTCGGTTGACGCCGCACCACAGTGAGCGATCGGTGCGGGCCGATGCGGATGGAACTTGATGCGTCCGCGTGCGACTCGACCTGAAGCTACATTTTCTTTCGCGCTATTGCGAAGGTGGAAGGAACGATGAAAAGTCATGTTCTCGCAATGGTTTTTGTTCTGTGCGCACTTCTTTGCGAATTTGCGATAGGTGAGGAAACGCATGTCGGCAAGCTGACCATCTCGTCCCGGAAAACTGGCAACATTTTCTTCGAGGGCGAGCCGGTGAGCTTCATGGTTACCGCGGAGACTCTGCCGAGCGAAGGCGAGCTGAGAATCGAGTCGGTGGACTTCGACGGGAAAATCGCGGGGACGACAGGGAAGACTCGGTATGGCAGCGGACGGGCGGTGGCGGAAGCAGGGTTTGGGGTTCAGGGTCGCGGGTATCATGTAGTGCGGGCGCAGGTGGTGAAGGACGGAGGCGTCATTTCGAAAGCGGAGAGCAGCTACGCGGTGGTCGTGGGGCCGGACAGGCGGAAATACAGCGAGTCTTCTCCTTTTGCCATAGACGTGGCGGCGAGCTGGTTTTTTGGGAACGAAGCCGAGCTCAAGAAAGCGACGGAGCTTGTGCGGCTGGCTGGCATATCGTGCGTGCGAGACCGGTTCAACTGGGGCGGAATCGAGCCGACGAAGGGAACCTATCGCTGGGGGTGGTACGAGACGAGCGCCCGCATTCAGCACAACGCCGGACTGACCGTTTACCAGATTTTCCACGACTGCCCGACGTGGGCTTCCGGGAAAAGCGACCGCCGGTATCCGCCGCTGAACCCGGGCGACATGGGCAACTTTTTCCGGAACATGCTCGGGCATTTCAAGGACCGCGTGAAATACTGGGAGATATGGAACGAGCCGGACATTGAGGTCTTCTACCTGGGGACGCCGGAGCAATACGCCGCCTGCCTGAAGGAAAGTTGCCGCCAGATTAAGGAAGCGGACCCCGACGCGAAGGTTCTGCTGTGCTCGTTTGCCATGGCGCCGGGCGAGTTTGCCGAAAAGATATTCAAGGCGGGGATTGCCGATTCTTTTGACATTTACAACGTGCATTATTATGGCGACCCAATCGGCGTAGTGCACCGCCTGAAGAATCACAAGAAGTTCCTCGATAGGCACGGCGTCCGCAAACCGATATGGGTAACGGAAATGGGCGCGGTGCATCATCCAAAGGACAAGGCGAATCTCGATGTCCTGCGTGGCGAAGCGAGCTATTTGGTCAAGGCGTACGTTTACGGCCTGGCGAACGGAGCGGAGCGGTTCTTTTATTTCATTTTCTCCGACTACATGGAAGACAACAGGAATTACGGTACGGTCAACAGGGATTTCACGCCTCGACCCGCCTACGTGGCTTTGTGCAACCTCACGTACGTCCTCGGCGAAGGGAAATTCGCCCGACATGCCGACGTGGATAACGAGGATGTGGAATACTACGTCTTTCGGGATGCCGAGCGGGAGGTTGCGGTGCTCTGGGCGAAGCAGCAAGGCGGAAGCTTCCGCTTGAAAGGTCCAAAGGTGGGCGAGGCGGTTGACGTCATTGGGCGTCCCATTCCTTTCCGAAATTTCGACGACGGGACATTCGAGGTTCGTGTTGGGCTTGAGCCAGTCTTCTTGAAAGAAGCAGTTAGGTGACACGGTTCCTTGCTGGCACATCAGTTGACGCTTGACCGGGCGGGCGGGCTTCGCTGGTACCGAAGGGTCAATTCGCTGGCGAACAACCCGTCCGCTCGGCTTGTCTGTCTTCTTTAGCGCGCTCCGCGATGCGCAGGTAGAGAGAAGCCGAACCGCAAACATAGCAGAGCCGCACGGAGCGCCGTGGGGGGCAAAAAAGCGTGACGCTGACATTCATTGACACGACGATCATCCTCTTCTACATGCTCGGCGTCCTCACCCTCGGAACGATGCTCGGAAAATACGTCCGGTCCGCGAAGGACTTTTTCCTTGCGGGGAGGCTCCTCCCCTGGTGGGCGATTGGAATGTCCGTCGTAGCCACCGACATCGGCGCCTATGATTTCGTCGGAGCGTCCGGGGGCGCATACCGATATGGGCTTGTGCAGGCAAACTTCGACTGGATTGGCTGCATCCCCGCGATGATTCTGGCGGCTTTCATATTCGTCCCGTATTACTGGAGAGCGGGCGTCTATACCATCCCCGAATACCTCGGGCGGCGATACAACGATTCCGTTCGGGCCATCGAAGGAGTCCTCTGGGGCGTCTTCATGATTTGCAATCTGGGCATCTTCTTCTGGACGACGGCTGTGATGCTCAAGCCGCTGACCGGATGGAGCGAATGGACGTCCATCATCGTGACCGCTTCAGTCGTCGGCATCTACACGTTCTCCGGGGGCCTTTCCGCCGTCGTGATAACGGACGTCGTGCAGCTCGTGATTATGTACGTCGGTGGAGCTGCTCTTGTCATTCTCGGGATGTGGAAAGTTGGCGGCTGGTCGGGGCTTGTTGCGAAAATACAGGCGCTCGGCCCCGACTATGGCGACCACTTCAAGCTCTTCCTGCCGGTGGGAACAAAAAGCCCTTATCCCTGGACGGGGATTCTGCTGGGGCTGACGGTCGTCCTCGCGACGGCTTATTGGATTGGAAATCAAGCAATCATACAAAGGAATCTCGGGGCGAAAAGCGAATGGGACGCGAAGGCCGGAATGTTATGGGGGGCGTTCCTGAAACTTTTCATTCCCGTTTTCATCGTGTTTCCGGGCTTGATTGCTCTCGCGCTGCATCCCGGTCTTAAGAATCCCGACGAGGCTCTTCCGACGCTCGTGAGGGAAGTCCTTCCGCCGGGGCTTATGGGCTTGGTGTTCGCGGCGTTTTTCGCGGCGCTGATGTCGAGCGTGGACTCCTACCTCAATTCCGCAGCGACAATCTGGACGAGGGATGTGTATCAGAGGTTTATTCGCAGAAGCGCATCCGATACGCACTATCTCGCGTTTGGCAGAATTCTGACCGTCGTTTTTGTCCTGCTTGCCATCGGATTCGCGCCGGTGACAAGCAAGTTCCCCGGCATTTACGTGGCGATGCAGACGCTTCTGTCATTCTTCCAGGGGCCGACGCTCGCGATTCTGCTTCTGGGGATGCTCTGGCGAAGAACCACGCAATGGGGTGGGCTGGCGGGTCTGATTTCCGGAGTCGGCATCTCCGCGACACTTTTCTTAGTCCAGAAAGACGTCTTCATCTGCGAGAATCCCTTCCTTTACATAGCGTGGTGGTCGTTCGTCGGCTCACTGTTCACGACGACAACTGTCAGCCTGTTGACCAAGCCCTATCCCCTCGAAAGACTTCACGGGCTTGTCTATGGATTGGTGATGAAGGACGACGCCGTTCAGAAGATGCTTGAGGAAAGAGCCGAAACATGAAGCGAGGAGAAGGCCGATGACAGAGCAAAAGGATTCCTCCCCGGAGCGAGCGGAGCTGCGAGTGCTCCATTTCATGGGAGCCTTTATTGCCCTTTTCGGCATTCTGCTCTTCATCCCGGCGGCGACGGAGAAGAGTCTCAGCGGGAGAGTAACAGACCTGGTCTCCGGCATAACCCTCCTGGCTGTCGGCGGAGGAATGTTTGCTCGTGGAATAGTCCGGTATCGCGCGTTATGGTTTCGGCCCCTTGTTCTGTTCGTCGCGCTGGCACTGGTGTCGGCAGTCATTGCCTTCCTCGTCACGCCCCGTCCCGCGAGAGAGAAGACCAAAAGACCGGCTGAGGCAAAAACAATTGAAGAGGAAAAAGCTGGCGAGGAGACGCCGACTCAGCAAAAGCCCAGCGAAAGTGAAGAGAGTTCGAGTTTTGTCTCGGCCTTGCGGCGGGTCGGGTCAGCCATGAGGGGCGTCGTCGAGACTATTTCCCTCGGCTACGTCAAGATTTTTACGGCTATTGGATTTCTCGTGATTGCTGCCGTAACCTGGCTTGTCCGGCGCGAGACGGTGTTCGACCCGACGACCGGCAGAAAGTGGTGGCGAGACCTCCGCCTGTGGACGGCGCTCATCATGGCTTCGCTGATTGTCACTTATCTGCTTCTCGGAACATAGGAGTGCCGATTTCGTGGTCAGTCCTAACGAAACGAACATGAAATTTGTCGTGCCAAAGGTCTGGCGCGAGGACGCAGTAGCAATCTTCAGCCGGCGACGCAGGCTTTCGCTCCGCCGACGACCCGACATCAAGAAGGTTGAGCTTGTGCACATTCCCCATTATCTTCATCAAGTGCTCGTCTCCCTTGGAAACGGCGAACGCGAGCTGTCGGTCTGCACGGACGGAATCTGCTCCAATTTTTCTTTTTTCGACGCGGGACGCCTCGAATTCTCCGACGAGGCTTCCGGAGTCGTGGTTGATTTTCTGGTCTCGCGGCAGGAGTCGGAACGAGCGTGCCTCGAGAACCTCCGCTGGCATCTTGTGGGACGCGGACTGAGATTCAAATTCAGGGCTTCGCTGAAAGAGATTCGTGAAGTTCGGCCGATTTGGTATCCATATTGGGTCGGTTACTTCAAGGTGCGGCGCGGGTATGATTTCCGTGTCGCCGATGCGGTGACCGGTGAAGTACAAGGCGCGCGAATGCGAGGCGTCTTCTTGAAGGCTTTCGTGCGCGACGCCGCCAGCGGCGACCCCGCTGCTCCGACACAGGATTCACCGCAGAGTGCCCAAAACGCGCAGAGAACACAAAAGGCACCGACCGGTTAATCGCCCGGCACTCGGTCCATTTTTGATAAGGAGGCGCGAAATTGCATCTCTCGACAGGCGACTGGACAATCATCGTTGGCTACCTGCTTTTCGCCCTTACCGTTGGCTTGATATACACGAAACGCGCGGGAGGCGGGTTGACGGAGTTCTTCGCGTCGGGGCGTTCGCTGCCCTGGTGGATTGCGGGCACGTCCATGGTGGCGACCACCTTTTCCACCGACACGCCAAACCTCGTCACAAACATTGTCCGCGCGCAAGGAGGGGTCTCCGGGAACTGGCTGTGGTGGGCGTTCCTCCTTTCGGGGATGATGACCGTCTTTTTTTACGCGCGCCTGTGGCGGAGATCGGGGGTCTTGACTGACATTGAGTTCTACGAGCTTCGGTACTCTGGTGGTCCAGCGGCTTTCGTGCGCGGCTTCCGTGCAATTTACCTCGGCGTCTTTTTCAACGTGCTCGTCATGGCTTCCGTGACGCTTGCGGCGACGAAAATCGGGCAAATCCTTTTCGGCTGGAGCCAATTCACCATGGTTCTCCTCTGCGGCGTCGTCACCTTGATTTACTCGGCAATGTCCGGCTTATGGGGAGTGGTGATCACGGATCTGTTTCAGTTCGCGCTGGCAATGGTTGGAGCCTTCGTCGCCGCCTATTATGCGTTGGGCCATCCAGCGGTAGGCGGCTTGTCCGGTCTCGTCGAGAAGTTGCCCATTGAGAAACTGAACATCTTCCCGCACGCTGGGAACACGGAACTCCTCCTCGGCGCTTTCCTGATTCCGCTGGCGGTGAGCTGGTGGGCGATGTGGTATCCGGGTTCGGAGCCGGGCGGCGGTGCGTATGTCGCGCAAAGAATGCTCGCCTCGAAGAACGAGCGCCACTCGATGCTTTCAGTCCTCTGGTTCAATGTCGCTCATTATGCGCTTCGCCCGTGGCCCTGGCTTCTCGTGGCGCTTTCGTCCATGCTTGTCTTCCCGCACCTTTCCGACATCAAATCGGCTTTTCCGGGCATCCAGTCGCACCTCGTCAGGGACGACATCGCATATCCCGCCATGCTGAAATTCCTGCCTCACGGTTTCCTCGGGCTGATGACGGCATCCCTGATCGCCGCCTACATGTCCACGATTGATACTCATCTGAACTGGGGCGCGTCCTATGTCGTCAACGACTTCTACAGGCGATTCCTCCGCCCGAACGCCAGCGACAAACATTACATCCTCGTCTCCCGGCTTGCGACAGTGGGACTGATGGTCCTCGCTTGCGGGGTATCGTTCTTCCTCGAAAGCGCACTGAAAACCTTCAATATCATGCTTCAGGTCGGAGCAGGGACGGGACTCATCTATCTGCTGAGATGGTACTGGTGGAGAATCAACGCCTGGAGCGAAATCTCGGCGATGCTCGCGGCGGTCTCTGCGGGGATTATATTCTGGGCGTTTGGTCCCTCAATCGCACGCTGCTGGGAATCTCTGGCGGCTGCGGGCAACCCAGGGCAGCTTGCCGAACACTGGAAGCTCCTCGGAACAGTCTGCATTACGACCATCGTCTGGCTGACGGTCACGTTCCTCACGCGGCCGACCTCCAAGGAAACGCTCGTGAAGTTCTACCGGCTCGTGCGGCCCGCCGGACCCGGCTGGAAACCAATCGCCGCGGAAGCTCCGGAAGTGAAATCCCCCGATCGCCTCACGAAGAGCCTCCTAGGCTTTGTCGTATCGAGCGTAACCGTCTATTCCGCCCTCTTCGCAACCGGGTCGCTCCTCTATGGCAGAACCACGGTCGGCATAGTGCTTGCCGCCGTCTTCGTCCTTTCCGGAATCGCCCTCCTTTCTCTCATTCGCCCCTCGCCCGTTGACAAGGAGACCTGAGCCCCCGGCGACGCAGAGGCGATGACTTCCCATGCGTGTCGAAACGGGCCAGCTCCTGAGCTACGCCTCGACCTTCGTCAATTGTTCGATGTCCGAGAAGACCTTCTCGAAGGCGTTGGTGAAGTGTTTCATCAGGTCGAGACCATTCGGGGGATAGAGCGCGGCGGCAATCACGAAGGAGTCATCGAGCATCTTGAGAGTCTCAGGATAATCCTCTGCGCGGTAGACAATTTCTTTGCCCGAGTGGGGGCAGGACCAGGGGCAACCCTTGCCATAACCGACCTTGAGCTTGAAAAGATTCTGCGACGGAATCGGCCACGCTTTCCATCCGCCGACGGGAACACCCTCGGCGCCCAGCGCCTTCTGGACCTTCCTGCGAAACGTCCTTGGATCGAGCGAGATGCCAAGCTCAGCCGGATTGAGTCGAATGCGGTACATATGATAGACGTGCGTGCGGTCCGGCGGGACGTACGGCGGCAGGACGCCCTTGATCTGGCTGAGGTGCTTGGTAAGGTATTCAGCATTTGCCTGCCTGACGGCGTTTTCGGCGTCGAGCCTCTTGATTCTGACCCTCGTGAACGCGGAAGTGAATTCCTGAGTGCGGTAGTTCCATCCAAATTCGGAGAGATTCCTTCCCCGGAAGCGCGGGTCCAGCTCGATCTCGTTGAACATCCGAAGGGCTTCGGCTTTATCGGCGAATTCGTCATTGTTGGTGTTGAAAAGCCCACCTTCCCCTCCGGGCAAATTCTTCGTCGCGTTGAGGCTGAAGGCAGCCATGTCCGCGAGGTTGCCCGCTCGCTTTCCCTTGTACATGGCGCCGTGCGACTGGCAGGCATCCTCGATGACGATGAGATTTCGCTTCTTCGCGATGGCGTTAATCTCGCCCATGTCCGCCGGCAAGCCGAAAAGGTGAACGGGGATTATGGCGCGGGTCTCAGGCGTGATCCTCTCCTCGATTTTTGCTGGGTCAATGTTGAACGTGCGCGGCTGAATATCCACGAAGACGGGAATGCCGTTGTGATGGATGATGCACGAGGCGCTCGCCAGCCAGGAGAAAGCACAGGTGATAACTTCATCGCCCGGCTCAATGCCCGCCGCTGCGACACCCATGTGCAACGCGGCCGTTCCGCCGTTTGTGGCGATGCAGTGCTTCGTGCCGATGAACTCCGACCATTCCTTCTCGAGCGCTCTGGTCTCGGGTGCCCCCGTCCCCCAGAGGACCCCGCGCTCAAGAACCTTCATCACGGCAGCTTTGTCTTCCTCCGTGATGAGCGGCCATCCTTTCTGCAACCCGCCCGGGACGGCTCTCGGTCCGCCAAGCGCCGCTAATTTCCTCTGACCCGTCGTGGCCACAGTTGGTCCCTCAGAAGGCAGCGCCTTCCCCAGAGCGAGAGGCGTCCCCAATGCGGCAGCAGTTTTCAAGAAAGCACGACGAGAAATACTCCCCGTCTTCAGGTTACAGGCACGACGCGATGCTTTTGTTGGTCCGCGTTTCATGGCTTCCTCCGTGTGGCTATCGTGTAACGGGTGTTGGCTTGCCCAGAGGAATCGAACCGCGCAAGGCCAAGCCTGTCAAGGTCTTTTCCACCTTTCGTCCGAATGGCAGCGATCAAGGACGCAAAGGCTCGGCGAGATTGAGCGGGCTTCAACAGGAACCCAAGACGCTCGACGCAGGCGATGATTGTACGCGGATGCCCTTTCTGGTAGATTGAGGAACTGACATGGGCGGGCTGCAACTCGACGGGCACAAACACGAATCGGAGCACAGGAGGCTGTAATGAAGGAAGAGGAGAAGCGATTATCGAGAAGGACATTCTTATCGAAATCACTCACAGGCTCGCTGCTCGCAGTTGCGGGCTTGCAATCGAGCAGTATCGCTTCCGCAATGGCGGGTTCCGGCACGTCAAGGACCGGCCGCCCTCTGAACGCCGTGAAAAGGGAAACTGCGATGAAACTCGGACTTGTAACCTACAACCTGGCGAAGGATTGGGACCTCGATACAATGATCAACCGGTGCGAGGAGACCGGATTTCAAGGGGTCGAGTTGAGGACCACGCACGCCCACAAAGTGGAATCAAACCTGAGCAGCGAGGAGCGAAAGGCGGTCAGAGCCAGGTTCGAAGCATCGAAGGTCATTCTCGTGAGCCTGGGAACCGCCTTCGAGTTTCACTCGCCAGACGAGGCAGCCCTCCGGAAAAACATTGACGGGACTAAGGAATATCTTCAGCTCGCCCGCGACCTCGGCTGCCGCGGAGTCAAGGTCAGGCCGAACGGGTTGCCGAAGCAGGTCCCCGTCGAGAAAACGCTTCGGCAAATTGGGGAATCTCTTCGGGAGTGCGGGCAGGTCGCGGAGAAACTCGGAGTCGAAATCTGGCTCGAGGTTCACGGTCAGGGGACTTCGCATCTCCCGCATATCCGCACGATTCTCGACATATCGAGCCACCCGTGGGCGAAGGTGTGTTGGAATTCCAACCCGACGGATGTTGTGGATGGGTCGGTCAGCGGAAACTTCGAGCTTGTGAAGGACAGGATCGGCTCCGTTCACATGCGGGACCTCAACGACGAGAACTATCCGTACATCGAGCTGTTCGGGCTCCTGAAAAAGGCGAATTTCGGGGGCTTCTGTTTCGCCGAGATTCCCGAAAGCCTCGACCCGGTCCGCGTCATGAGATATTACAAAGCCCTCTGGGAATTGATGGTGTCCGTCGGGCAAGGCTAAAATCGGGGCACCCAGAGCTCTCCCTCCCGACACCGCGGGGCCCCGAAGACGAGAGAGCACCGATTCGCCCCGGACGCAGATGTCGAAGCAGTCTGCTCAAGCAGCCGAGCGGTCGCGGAGAAGCGAAAGAAGCTCGTCGAGGTTGCGGATGACGGCGGCGGGGTTCAGCCTTTCCAACTCTCCCCTACTCCAGAAGCCGGTTGCCACACAGACGACTGCCAATCCCGCCGCATTCGCCGCGGCGACATCCACCGGGTGATCTCCCACGTAGAGCGCTTCGTCCGAGCGCGAGCCAAGGCGCGAGAGAGCCAATTGAAGAAGATCGGGCGAGGGTTTGAGTCGCGGCACTTCTTCTGCGCCTGCGACCGCGTCAAAGAAATCCCTCACGCCGAGATGTTCGAGGATCGGCTCGGCGAAATATCTCGGCTTCGTCGTGGCGACGGCGAGACGATAACCCCGCTCCCTCAGCGACGAGAGCGCCTCTTTTACGCGGGGCAGAAGATGCGTTTTCTCAAGGAAAACTCCGCGGTACTGCTCTCGATATAATCGAACAAGCTCCGCGAGGTCCGTTTTCGCAAACGCCGAGAAAATCTCCTCAAGTGGAGTCCCAATGCCCCTTTTCACCGTCCCCGGATCAGCCGGAGGAAGCCCTTTTCGAGCAAGGGCATAGTTCACGCACTCGACGATGGCGTCCGACGAGTCAACCAGTGTGCCGTCGAGGTCGAAAACGATTGCCGAGAGATTTCTCATCCTCATCTATCGTCTCAATGGGGGCAAGCGCGCGTCATGGCGGCACATCTCGCGCGACTTCTAACCCATGACCTGCCGCCTCACTTTTTCGGTGACGCGCTCTCTGAATTCGGGCGGGAGCTCTTCGTAGAGCCTCCTCTTGTGCTCGATGGAAATCTCCGGCTCGCCGGGCTTGCCGTTGACGAGCTGGAGCCTGCCCGCGCAGAGGAAATCCATGACGTGTTCCGTCCGCCAAACCCGCTGCTCGAAGCTCCTTTTCTCAAGCAGCGATAAGAAGCCGCGCTGGAACTCCTCGAAATACGAGCCGTAGATGTGAAAGGAGTCGGAGATGTCCACGTGGCGCCCCACGACAACTCTCTCGCCGGACTTCTCGGAAACGGTCTCCGCGATCAAAGCTTGAAGGTCCGTGATCGCGTACAGGTTCATGAAAGCCGCTTTATACGCATCGCGGGAGCGCCAGTGGGTGTTCATGTTGAGGACGTAGTCGCCGTCGCTGCCGGGGAGAATTCTCGCCCAGATTCTCTGGAGGCAGGGAGGGTCATCGTGCCCTGGGTCAACCGTCGGCATCCAGGTGATCGCCTGGGCACGACGAGTGTGAAAGCAGGCGACGAGGTCATCAACGAGCTGTTGAACCTGGTTGATCGGCCCGAAGGGGCCTCCTTTCTGCAAGTCAGCGAAATTGCCAATCACGTCGTACGCGAACAGCCGCTGGTGGTAGGTATAGCTCCACTTGTTATCGAGGGGGCTGATCCAGGAATCGTGCACGCCATAAATCACTTCCTGCCGGTAAATCTCCAGCTCCTCCAACCCTGCCGGAAAACTGCGATGAATGCGGGGCTCCGCCATCGGAGACTCGATGGCCATGATGGCGGTGGCGTCGCGGCTCGGCGGAGCCGATTCGGAATCGTATTGCGTCTTCGCCTCGGCGCCCTCTTTCCACGTCCGAAGAACAGCCCGCTCCCACACCTCCGGCAACGTCTTGCCGACGACGAGAATCACCGGGATGTTTCCGACTCGCGTTTCGCTTCCCATCTCAGCTCATCCTTCAACTGCCTCGGGCAAGGAGCATGTCTGCGTCGGTGCGCGACATTCTTACCAAGCCGCAGGCCGCTGTGCAAGCCACGCACCCCTCGCGTACTATTCTCGCTTCGCCCTCTCTTTCAGAATAATGCTTTTGACCTCCTCGATTGCGGCATCCTTGGACTCGTTCACGACGCAATAATCGTACTCGCCCTTTCTCTCCAGCTCTTCCTTAGCCCTGCTCAGACGCTTCGCCATCTGCTCAGGGCTGTCAGCCTGGCGAGTTCTGATCCTCCGCTCCAATTCCTCCATTGACGGGGGAAGGAGAAAAACGGACACCACGTTCGGGCACTGTCGGACAAAATTCCTCTTTCCGTCCACATCAATTTCGAGAACAAGGTCCTCCCCTTTCCGAGCCGCCTCCCGGAGGAACCGATCAACAACCTCCTTCTTCGTGCCGTAGAAATCCCCGTAAATTTGGTTCCACTCGACGAACGCGTCCTCCCGCATGAGGTCCTTGAACTCCGACTCCGAAACGAAATAGTAGGACTGTCCCTCGATTTCACCCGGGCGTCTCGGGCGAGAAGTGACCGTAACGATGCGAGAGAGCCCTTCGACCTCCTTCAAAAGAGACGAAACGATCGTGCCCTTCCCTGTCCCAGAGGGGGCCGAAAAAAGAAAGACTATCGGCTCTCGCCCTATGCCTCGCATGGTATCTCTGTTCCATATACCAAGCCCGCCGCGCCGATGCTATTTGCCCGGCTGCGCGGGCGCAAGAGCAACCCGGGTTTCCTTCCGCTCGGCCGCGTCCACCGCCCGGCAAAAATCAACGAAGGCCGGGTAGTCTTTCGGCGATATGATCTGAGCCTCCAGATGCAATTCCCTGTCAATGCGAATGGACCCTTCAATTGTGGCGATGCAAAGCGAATAGTGCCCAAAAGGCGTCTCGAGAATGTGCCGCGCGGGCGGAGT